>JAKSBE010000455.1 GCA_022361275.1 Kiloniellales bacterium | reverse complement strand
TTGTCAAGCCGACTGCATCAGAATCTTAACGATAATCAACATGGCCAGGGCGCCGCGCTTCGGCAAGTGCGTTTCTGAAACCGCCGTCGGGACCGGGGGCGATCCCGCCCGCGCCCGGAGACGGCTGACCCCGCCGGCCCGCCCCCCGGCGGTACCCTGGACCGGCCAGGGTAGACACGCCGCGCGCTGGAGTCTGTGGTATTTGCCACAAATACTTCCGCTTTACCTATCCGATATTCGCCACCCCCATCTGCATGCCGCAGGATGACGGCATCGGCCGTTGTCCCAAGGCGTTGCCGCCCCTCGTCAGACAAGAATTATGGAAAGATGAATAAGAAAAACAACCGAAAGTTCAGTGCAGCGCGCCTCTTACCTCGGTTGCACCGCAATCATGACTCCGAGTTTTCATCGTCTTCGGCGAAAAGACATGTTGAATTCGGACTCTGCCCAAGGCATTGTTGGGTCGTCGAGGTGGGCGATTTCGCGGCTATTGGCAGGCATGTTTCCCTCGGGGAACGTGGATCGAGGCGGTCCAGCCAGTCTGCGTTGTCGCTACCTTGTTCGGGATCAAGACTTCACCTCTGAGTCCGGGAGATCTTCTCTATAGATATATCGGCGCCGGCGATCATTGCCGGCCCTAGGGAGCAAGAAAAGGGGGCTCACCCATCATGCCGGCTTTACCAGCCAAGACCGCCTCGAGATCCGGCAAAACGATGTCCAAGACCGAGAAAAACCGAGAGAAGCGCGCACTCAACTCCGACCTTGTCGGGTCGATCTACAAGGCCGTCTTCTTTCCGAACCTTTGGTCCACGGTGCTGTCGGGTACGACCGCGCTGTTGGACAGCACGAAGGCGCTGTTGTTCTTCTACGATGCCAGGGAGAAAACCCGCCGCGTCCACAAGGCGCACGGCGTGGAACAGGCCTTCATCACCACCTTCGAAAGCAAGCTGGCTCAGGACACGCCGTGGGTGAGCCTCGACGGATCGTCCGCCGATACGGGCATCGATACGGGCATCGACACGGGAAGCGACACGGGCATCGGAAGCGACATGGACATCGACAGAGGCGTCGATGCCGGCCCGGTGGTCTCGGGCGAGGACGGCTGTGCCGAGGAGCCGGCCGGCACGCCCAGCCTCTTCACCGAGTTCCTCAGGCAGCAGAACGTCGGTCCGACGCTGCATGCCTGTGTCGGGACCTTCGGCCAGCAGCAACTGCACCTGACCATTGCCCGCCCGGCCTCGGGCACACCCTATTGCGAAGCCGAGCGGGAGGCCTGCCAGCAGGTCGTCGAGCACATGCGCAACGCCTGGCAGCTGAAGCAGGAGGCCGACAAGCACCAGGTGATCCAAAGGGGGGCGATGGAGGCCCTTAACCGCCTTGCGGTCGGCGTGGCCATGGCCGATTCGCGGGGCGAGATCTGCGCGACCAACGCGGCCGCGGAAAGCATGCTCGCCGCGGGCGACGGCCTGCACTTCGATTTGGGGCAGGTCGAGGTCTGCGTCGACGGCTGCAGAGGGTCCCTGCGGACCGCCTTGGGGCGCCTGGAATGGAGCCGCCAAGAGCCGGGCGCGGACTGCCCGGCGCTCTTCGCCGTGGACCGGCCGTCGCGGGCCCGGGCCTACGCCGTGCTGGCCTGCCCTTTCGGCATGGCCGACGAGCGACCGATCGGCGAGCCGATGCACCACCTGGTCTTCTTCTTCGACCCGGATCAGTCGCTCTGCGGCCATAGCGTCGACTTCCTGAAGCGCTACTACGACCTGACCCCCGCCGAGGCGCGCCTGGCCAAGCTGATCGCCGAGGGCGAGAGGCTCGACGGCACCGCCGAGCGGCTGGGCATCTCGGTGCACACCGCCAGGACGCATCTGAAGCGGGTCTTCGAGAAGACGGGCGTGGAACGTCAGGCCGAGCTGGTGCAACTGATGTTCAGCTGTCTCGGCATGATGCAGGATGGCCTCGCAGCCCCGGGGCAGCGGGCGGCAACGCCGGTCGATCCAGCCGCCTAACTAAGGCAGTCCGCGCTGGATCGGAAGTCACGGCTCAGACCGGTTCGCTCTGAGCCGTGACTTCCGCTTCGAGAGCGCCGTCCTGCCGGGCGAAATCCCGCGGCCACGGATCCTGACCAGGGGTCCAGCGGTTCGACGACCGCGGCGCCTCTCCGCGCCCTTTCCGCCAAGTCCCCCCTTTCCGCCAAGTCCGAGGGGCAGCGTTCGGGCGGCAGATCCGGCTGCTCCTCTCCGCGCTCACCGCAAGAATCCACCGTAACATATCGTAACAATGAGTGATTTGGCTATCGGGCACACCCGGGATAGATCTATCGTCACAGACGTTCACCATGTTGAGCAGCGGACTTCAGCGCAGACTCTATTCTCGGCTTCGAGATCCTTCGGCCCATCTTATCTCGGCATCGTCCCGTCACTTCGGATCGGGGAGCAGGTATTAGTGAATCCGACACCGACCTCTCACAGCAGCCTGGCACAGCGTCTCGGCGACTTCGAGACCTTGACCGAGGGCTTGGACTACGCGGCGCGCGGCACCACCGGCTGCAACTTCTACGCCCCCAGGGGCCATCTCGAAACCGTGCTCGGCTATGCCGAGCTGCAGGCGCGCAGCCACGAGGCCGCGCTGCGGCTTTCGGCCCTCGGCCTCGAGCGTGGCGCCCGGGTCGCCCTCCTGGCGGAGACGAAGCCGGACTTCATGGCCTTCTTCTACGGCTGCCAGTACGCCGGCCTGGTTCCGGTGCCCTTGCCGCTGAGCATCAATCTCGGCGGGCACGAGGCCTACGTGCAGCGGCTGCGCGCCATGCTGACCGCGGCCAAGGTCTCGGCGGCGGTCGCGTCGGATGAGCTGATCGCCCTGCTGCGCGAGGCCGGAACCGGCGTCGTCGCCGGCATGATCGGCACCCCGGAGGAGTTTCTCGCCCTCGGCACCCGCGGCGGCGAGCTGCGGCCCCTGACCAAGGACGAGCCCTGCTACATGCAGTACTCCTCCGGCAGCACCAGCCTGCCGCGCGGGGTCCTGGTCACCCAGCGGGCGATCACCAACAACGCCCGCGGCATCGCCCGGGACGGCCTGAAGCTGGTGCCGGAAGACCGGGCGACCTCCTGGCTGCCGCTGTACCACGACATGGGCCTGGTCGGCTTCTGCATCGCGCCCATGATGTCGCAGGTCTCGATCGACTACATCGCCACCTCCTCCTTCGCCCGGCGCCCCCTGCTGTGGCTCAAGCTGATCTCGGAGGCCGAGAGCACCATCGCCTTCAGCCCGACCTTCGGCTACGAGCTCTGCGTCCGCCGGGTGACCAACGGCCAGGCGAGCCAGTACGACCTCGAAAGCTGGCGGATCGCGGGCATCGGCGGCGAGATGGTGCGCCCCGAAGTCCTGCAGGCCTTCTCCGACTGCTTCGCGCCCAGCGGGTTCGACGGCAAGGCCTTCCTGCCGAGCTACGGCTTGGCGGAGGCGACCCTGGCGGTCACCTTCCCCGGGCTCGGCAGCGGTGTGCGCGTCGACCACATCGACCGGGCCGCCTACGAGAGCCAGGCGGAGGCCATTCCCGCCGAGCCCAAGACCAACGGCTCGGCCTACAAGGCCCGCGCCTTCGTGTTCTGCGGCTCGGCGCTGCCCGGCCACGAGGTCGAGGTGCGCGGCCCCTGCGGACAGGCGCTGCCGGACCGCAAGATCGGCCGGATCTGCGTCCGCGGCCCCAGCGTGATGCAGGGCTACTACGCGAACCCCGAGGCCAGCGAGGGCGTCATGCTGGCCGACGGCTGGATGGACACCGGCGACCTCGGCTACCTGGTCGAAGGCGAACTTGTCATCACCGGCCGCAGCAAGGACCTGATCATCTGCAACGGCCGGAACATCTGGCCGCAGGATCTGGAATGGACCGTCGAGAAGCTGCCGGGCATCCGGCCGGGCTGCGTCGCCGCCTTTTCGGTCGACCTGGCGCAGGACAGCGAGAAGGTCGTGGTGATCGCCGAGACCAGGCTGTCCGAGGAGCAGGAGCAGCAGCTCCTGGTTCAGGATATCCTGTTCAACATCCGCCGCACCGCGGGCGTTGACTGCCAGGCGATCCTGGTCCCGCCGCGGTCGCTCACCTTCACCTCGTCGGGTAAGCTGAGCCGCGCCGCCGTGAGGGAGGATTTTCTCAGTGGCGCTCTACGCCCGCTCACCGAGGAGCTGCCGATCGCGGAGCTTGCAGCCAGCGATCCCCGGCTCATGGCGGCCGCGAACTAGGCGACCGACCGCCGACCGCCGACCAGCCTCGACATGAACGGCGTCGTCGCCCTGACCGGCGCGACCGGCTTCATCGGCCGCGCCCTGGTGCCCCGCCTGCTGGCCGCCGACTGGAGGGTGAAGGCCCTGCTCCGCCGGCCCGACCCGGACTTGGAGACGGCGGGGGTGCAAGCGGTCGGGGGCGCCCTCGGCGAGGACCAAAGCCTGCGCGATCTGGTCGCCGACGCGGACGTCGTGATTCACTGCGCCGGCGCCATCAAGGCGCGCTCGCGGGCGGCGTTCCAGGAGATCAACGCCGCCGGGACCGCCAGCCTGGTGGCGACCGCAGCCGCCGCGCCGCAACGCCCGCGCTTCCTCCTGCTCTCCTCCCTGGCGGCGCGGGAGCCCGGCTTGTCCGCCTACGCGGCGAGCAAGCGCCAGGCCGAGGCGGAGGTCGCCCGGCACGGCGGCGCGCTGGACTGGGTCGCGCTGCGGCCGCCGGCGGTCTACGGCCCCGGCGACCAGGCGACCCTGACCTTGTTCAAGCAGTTCACGCGCGGCCAGGCCTTCGTGCCCAGGCCAGCCGACAAGCGCGTGTCGCTGCTCTACGTCGACGATCTGGTCGACGCGATCCTGCATCTCCTGGAGCGGCCGCGCTGGCAGGGCGAGGTGATCGAGCTCGACGACGGCCGGCCCGCAGGCTACGCCTGGACCGAGCTCGCCGAGATCGCCAGCGCGGGCCTCGACAAGCGGGTCGCGACCGTGAGCCTGCCGCGGAGCCTGTTGTGGCTGCCCGCCGCCGCCAACGAGATCCTGTCGCCCCTGATCGGCCGGGCGCCGATGCTGACCCGCGGCAAGCTGCGCGAGCTGTTCCACGAGGACTGGGTCAGCCGGCGGCGAAGCGGGACGGCGCTCAACGGCTGGCAGGGCCAGGTCACCTTCGAGCAGGGCTTTCCCCGCACCCTGGCCTGGTATAAGGAAAGGGGCTGGCTGTGAGCCGCGCGGTGCTGCGATCTGCGACAGCAGGGACGGGTCCCGGCGCCCGGGCCCGCCGCGCTGCCGGGCCGCCCCCGGACCGGAGCCGATCCGGGGCAGGCGACGAGGCAAGCATTCCGCCACAAGATGGGCCGTCACGAGACGAGGACGACAATGGCATCCGACCTTAGGGATTCGCCGCTCGAGGGCGTCTTGGCGCTGCTCGAGCCCTACAACAAGAAGGGTATCGCGCTCAGCGGCAGCACCAAGCTGAACGCCGACCTGGAAATCGATTCGGTCTCGGCCATGGACCTGATCATGGAGATCGAGGACAGATTCGAGATCGACATCCCGATCAACCTGGTCTCCGAAATCGAGACGGTCGGCGACCTCGTCTCCGTGGTCAGCCAGCGAATGGAACAGAGCTCATGACCGATATCCTGGACAAGTACGCGCCCATCGCCTCGCGCCACGACCAGCTCCTGGAGGTCGGCCCGGATCCCCTGGGCGTATGCCTGGAGGAGATCTATTCCGCCACCGAGGCCCGGGTCAACGGCCGGCGGACGATCCTGGCCGGGACCAACAACTACATGGGCGTGACCTTCGAGCCGGACTGCCTGGAGGCGGCCGAGGCCGCGGTCCGCGCGCACGGCACGGGGACGACCGGCTCACGCATCGCCAACGGCACCTACGGCGCCCATCTCGCGCTCGAGCAGGCCCTGGCCCGCTTCATGGGCCGCGAGAAGGCGATCGTCTTCTCGACCGGCTACCAGGCCAACCTGGGCATGATCGCCGGCCTCGCCGGACCCAAGGACGTCATCCTGCTCGACGCCGATTCGCATTCCAGCATCTACGACGGCTGCCGGCTCAGCGGCGCCACCCTGGTGCGCTTCCGGCACAACGATCCGGCCGACCTCGACAAGCGCCTGGCGCGCCTGGGCGACGAAGGCGAGAGTCGCCTGATCATCATCGAGGGGATCTACTCCATGCTCGGCGACCGTGCGCCGGTGGCCGAGTTCGCCGAGGTCAAGCGCAAGCACGGCGCCTACCTCCTGGTCGACGAGGCCCATTCCCTCGGCGTGATGGGGCCGAACGGCCGCGGCGCCGCCGAGGCCGAGGGCGTCGACGAGGATGTCGACTTCTACGTCGGCACCTTCAGCAAGAGCCTCGGCTCGATCGGCGGCTTCGGCGCCTCGAATCACCCCCGCTTCGACGTCCTGCGCGTCTGCAGCCGCCCCTACATGTTCACCGCCTCGCCCTCGCCGGCCAACGTGGCGGCGGCCCTGGCGGC
Source organism: Kiloniellales bacterium (assembly GCA_022361275.1). Taxonomy (GTDB): domain Bacteria; phylum Pseudomonadota; class Alphaproteobacteria; order Kiloniellales; family JAKSBE01; genus JAKSBE01. The sequence goes on along the minus strand of JAKSBE010000455.1, from coordinate 17,659 downwards.
CCTGAAGCTTCTGGAGCGCGATCCCGGTCGCCGGGACCGGCTGTGGAACAACGCGCAGGCGATCTACGACAGGCTCACCAGGATCGGCTTCGAGATCTGCGCGCCGATGAGCCCGATCATCGCGATCCGCCTGCCCGACGAGCGCAGCGCGGTCTTCGCCTGGAACCGGCTGCTCGAGCACGGCGTCTACGTCAACCTGGCCCTGCCGCCGGGCACGCCGGCCGGAGTCTACCTGCTGCGCTGCAGCGTCTCCGCCGCCCACACGCCCGAGCAGGTCGAGGCCTTCTGCCACCGCTTCGAGCTGGTCGCCCGGGAACTCGCGGCCATGGATAGCGGCGAGACGGCGGTGGCGGCGGGCGCCTGAGCTCGAACCAATACCAAGGACCTAACGGACGGCGCCGCGCGAAAAGAGGCGCCAGATCAGCACCGAACCGGCGAGGATCGGGTGACGCCGCTGCCAGGGCGTCAGCTCGATCTTGACCCCGGAGTGGCGCGTGATCTTCCAGGCCAGATAGTCGGCACCGTTCTGAAAGGTGAAGGCGGCCTTCAGAAGGCGCAGGACCGAAGAGGCCTTGCCGAGCACCCGGCGCCACCACCAGGCGAGCTCGGCGCGCCGCCGCGCGCCGGCGCCGCTCGGGCCCCGGCGGGCCGCGGGGATGGCCGCCAAGAGGCGGTCGTAGCGGGCGGCGTGAGCGTCGTAGACCTGCCGCGCCCGCCGCCCCTTGCGCTCCGCGCGCAGCTCCGTGCGATAGGTCTCGGTGAAGGCGCGCGGCCAGAAGTCGGAGGGCGCAGGCGGCGCTTCGAAGAGCGGCCAGGCGGCGCGGACCAGGGTCTCGACCGCCTGGGCCAGCGCCGCACGGACGCGCGCCCGGCTCGCCTCGTCCCGGCTCCAGATCAGGCTGACCGGCTGCGCGAAGCGCGCCCAGAAGTAGGGCAGAAGCGCGCCGCTGCCGACCGCGCGCTCGAACTGGGTCAGGGTGATCACGCTGTACTTGGCCCGGACTTGCCGGCCCTCGAAGACCGTCTCCAGATAGAAGACGTTGGGTGGAAGGAGCGCGTTGAGAAAACGCCGCAGCCCGCTGCCGGGGAGTGCGGCATAGCTCTCGGCCAGGAGATAGAGGTCGACGATGCCCCCCTCCAGGTCCTGGTCCCGGCGTACGCTGCCGTAGAACAGCACCGCAAGGATCCTCGGGCCCTGCTGCGCGCGGGCCGCCTCGGCGATGGCCTCGACGGCGGGCCAGGGATCGGCGTCGCTCTCTTCGGCGATCAGGTCCAGCACCGCTTGCTCGGAGGTGGCCATCGTCCGGAAACCGGGGCTAGATCGCGACGAAGCGCGCGGTCTCCGGCGCCGTGAGGATCAGCGGTTCGCCGGGCCGCGGCATGAAGAACTGGCCGTCCAATATGATCTCCTCGTCCGTGCCGAGTTCGAGGCGATGGCAGGACCGGCTCTCGTAGGTCTCCGGCGGCAGCCGCCGCTCGCCGCCGCCGTAGAGCAGCGCGTAGGCGTGGCGCAGCAGCCCCTGGGCGGGATCGGCGATCGCGCTGTAGCGCAAGGGCCCCTGGCCGAGGTTCCAGAAGGGCCGGGTGCCGAGGATCAGCCGGTGCAGCGTGGTCACCAGGACGAAGACCCGACGGCGGGTGTCCGCCGCGGCGTTGTCGAAGCCGACCGCGAGCTCGCTGCCGCGAAAGACCTCTTCCGGCCCCCGGCCGAAAAGCTGGCTCAGCAGCAGGCCGAAGAGCGTCGCCGCCGTCGCCCATTGGTGCTTGACCCCCCGGCTGTGGACCCGGTCGTAACAGTAGTGGGTCACCCGAGCCATGCCGGCAGCGCCGAAATACATGCCCCATTGCGGCGGCGCCTCCGCCAGGTTGTCGACGCGCAGGATGCTGCGGGCCTCGAGGTGCCGCTCCAGGTCGCCCTCGCGCAGGCAGCGCAGAAGCCTGCCCAAGGCGCGGGCCGGCCGCGCCGGCAGCCCGACGTCGCCGGCGATCAGGTTGGTCATCCCGCGGGGCAGCAAGGCCAGGGGCGGCGGCGTCTCGAAGGGGCGGTCCTCGAAGAGCGTGGTCAGCGTCGCCTGTACCGTGCCGTCGCCCGAGGCGATCCCGAGCACGGCGACCTCGCGGCGGGCGAAGTCCGAGAGGACGGCAGGCAGCGCCGCGACGTTCTCGAGGTGGACGTGCAGGACATCGCTCGCCCCCTCGACCGCCTCGTCGACCGCCGCGAGGCCCCGCTTGTTGCGCTCGCTCCCGGGATTGCTGATCAGGCCCAGCTTCATCGCCTGCCCCAGTCAGCCGCGCGGCGTGGGCCGCGGCGCCGGAACGGCCACGCTGCGCGAGGACTCCGGACGGATCAGGAAGGTTCCCGCCAGGCTCGCCAACACCAGGTTCGGTGCCCAGGCCGCCAACCAGGGCGGCAGAATGCCGACCTCGCCCATCGCCAGAGTCGTGCGGTCGAAGATGAAGAAGCCGAAGCTGAGGGCGAGCGCGGACATGAAGATCCAGCCGAAGGGGACCGATTTCCCGATCGCCTGCACCAGGGAGATGACCAGGACCAGCATCAGGAAGGGCGTCAGCGCCGTGACGATGCGGTCGTGCAGCCAGGTCTGATAGAGCTCGTTTCGCCTCTGGCCGTAGGCATCGTTGGCGATGATCTCGATGATCTGGTCGAGCGGCAGCTCGCGCGGCTCGCGCGCGAGCTGCGCCACGTGATCCAGATTGATCCGGCCGCGCCACAGAAGCTGTGGCGCGAACTGCTGCTCGCCGTGCTCGACCGACCGGCGGACGACGTCCTCGAGGATCCAGTCCTCACCGCGCGGGCGCGCCTTGCGCGCGTCGAGGCGCTCGATCAGCATGCCGTCGGCATCGCGGCGGAAGATCGTCAGGCTCTCCATCCGCCCCGCCTGGGCCGCCGACACCGGCAGACGCAGGATGTCCCTGCCGCTGCGCAGCCAGACGCCGTGCTCCTCCTCTGCGGGCGAGATGTCCTCGAACTGACCGACCCCGAGGTCGCGCAAGACCGCCGAGCTCTCGGGAACGCCCCAGTTGTCGATGGAGAACTGCAGGGTGATCAGGATCGCGGCCGCCGGAAACAGAGCCCGGATCATCTTGAAGGGCGAGACCCCGCTCGCCCACATCGCGTCGAGCTCGCGATGCCGCGACAGCTCGCCGAAGGAGAGCACCGCGGCGAGAAGCGCCGCGACCGGCAGCAGCTGTGACGCGATGTCGGGCGCACGCAGCATGGCATACTGGATCAGGATCAGCGGCCCGCCGCCGGTCACCGAAAGCACGTTGTCGCTGCGCTCGAGCAGGTCGAAGCTGATCACGACCGAGACGATCCCGAAGAGCAGGAGCGTCAGCCGCGCGAAGAACAGCCGGTTGAGGTAGCGCGTCAGAGCGTTCATGCAACACCCTTGCGACTTCGGTCCATCAGCCGCAGAACCCATCCCGGAAGGCTGACCAACGCTTCCCTCGGCAGGCGCATCATGGACCGGACGAAGGCCAGTAGGGTGCCCAGCGAGAACAGCAGGAAAGGCCCCCAGATACCGGTGAAGGCCGTGAGATCGCCCGATTCCACCAGGTTCTCCCCGAAGTCCACCACCTCCTTGTAGACGATCAGGATCACGATCCCGAAGCCGATGCCGAAGGACCTCGCCCGTCTTCGATAGCCGTGCGCCAGGGGCACGGCCAGGAAGGGCAGCACGAAGATCGTCAGGACCCGGACGATCCGGCCATGGAACTCGGCGATCAGATCGGAGGAACGAACGTCCTCCGGCGGCGTATCACGCAACTGCCAGAGCTCCAGGAGAGTCATCTCACGTTCGTCTTCGCCGCGCGCCCGGAAGGCCGAGTCCGAACCGCTGTCCAGTTCGCTGCGCAGGGCCTCGAAATGCAGGACGCCCCTCGAAGGGTCTCCGACGACCCCGAGCGCGGCATCCTGATCGGAACCGCCAAGCTGCACGCCGTCGTAGAGCCAAAGCGCCGGTGGGCGGGCGATGCCGCCGCGCTCCAGCTTGCCCTGCCGGGAGGTCAGGGCCGACCAGTCTCCGTCGCCCTCGTTGCGGTAGACGAAGACCCTGACGAAACGCTGTCCCTCGGCATGGGACTCTTCTGACAGGAAGGTGTTGTCGCCGATCTGCGCGAAGACCCCCTCGTTGAGGATCGCGTTGATGAAGGCGTTGGAGATGGAGTGCAGCATGGCCCGATAAGCGTAGCGACCATAGGGCTGCAGATAGCTGAAGGTCACGGCCGAGAGCGCCGCGACCACCAGGGCCGAGAGCATGACCGGACGCAGCAGGCGATGGATGCCGATGCCGGCGGCTTGCACCGAGTCCAGCTCGCTGTCGCGACTGAGCCGATAGAAGCCGAGGAGCACGCCGAGAAACAGCCCGAAGGGCAGCGCCAAGCCGATGTAGTGCGGGACCAGGTAGGCCAGCATCTCGAAGAGCAGCCGCAGCGGGCCCTGCGATCCGAGGACCAGATCCAGGACCCGCAGCATACGCTCGATCAGCAGCACCAGCAGGGCGAGGACCATGGTCACCGCGAAGGGACGCAGAGTCTCGCGCAGGATATAGCGGTCCAGCGTGTTCATCGGGTGGCGCGATCCGGTCTTGGGTGGACGCAGGACTCCTGGAGTCCGGGGCCGCAGCCTATGCTTAGCGCAGCCGACCGGATTTGCCCAGGCCGTGGGCCCGAGCCGCGGACCCAGGCAACGCGGAGCCGGCCGTTGCGCCCGGTGCTCACGCCGGCACCTCGACGCTGCGGGTCGCCGCCTCGAAGAATCCGGCGCCGTCGGGCTTCAGGCCACGGGTCAGAACCCGAATCCGCCAAGCGGCGGCGGCGCGCTCGATTCCGTAGATCTGATAGTGCGCGCCGGGCCGCCGATGGCCGAGGCTGGCGGAGGCCGAGGGCACCCCGAAGACCGGAACCGGTCCACGGGGTCCGGCAAGGCGCGCGTCGTTGAAGGCATGATCGTGGCCGTGCAGCACCAGTTCGGCACCGGCCTCGCGGAGCACGGCGCGAAAGCCCTCGGCATCGATCAGGCGCTTGCGCCAGCTGATACCGTTGTCCTGCGGCGGATGATGGAGCAGCACGCAGCGGAAGCGGCCTTCGCGGCCGAGCGCCTCGAGGCTGGCGGCGAGCCGGTCCAGTTGCCCGGCGCCCAGGGCTCCGGCCGCGCTGCCGGGCGGCGTCGGCAGCGCGGTGGAGAGCCCGACGATCGCCAGCGGACCACGGCGGCGCAGGAAGGGGAAGGCCCCCCGCCCCGCGTCGGTATCCCTGGCGACCGCGGCGGGACCGGCCGGCTGGTCGTCGCCGGACATGTAGGCCGCCCAGGTGCCCAGGCCTTGGGACCAGGGCAAGGCGACATAGGCGTCATGGTTGCCGGGCACCACCGAGATCCAGTCGGCGGCGCCGAGGGCGCCGAGCCAGTCGCCGGCTTGGCGGAACTCTTCCGGCAGCGCGATGTTGGTGATGTCGCCGGTCACCACGACGTGGTCCGGCGCCTGGGCCTGCAGGTCCGCAGCCAGGGCGTCGAGGATCTCCCGGCGGTGGACCCGCTGGCGCCGACGCTTCCACGAGAGCCAGCCCAGGAAGCGCTTGTTGGCGAGTTGCCAGGGCCGCACCTCGGGCAGCGGCGCGATGTGCGGATCGGAGAAGTGGGCGAGCTGGAACACGCGGCCGCTACCTCCGCCGCCGTCCCGCTACGGGCGGTCGCGGGCCAGGCACCGCCACGTCAGGCCCGCCCGCGCAGGATGGTCTCGACCAGGACGAGGTCCTCCGGCTTGTCCACGTCGACCGCCGCCTCCGCCACCGGCAGCACGACCACGGCCGCCTTGGCACCGGCGAGCCGGGAGAGCCGCGCCAGCGCCGCGTCGAGGGTCAGCCGGCCCGCCAGATAGCCGAGCAGCATCGGCAGGCCCAGAGCCTTGGCGATGCGCCAGGGCCGCTTGCGGTCCTTCTCGACCCGGCGCCATAACCGGATCGCCTTGGTCCCCTCGGGGCGCAGCAGCGCGAAGAGGTTGCAGCCGCTGAAATGGCCGTCGCGGAACCGCAGGTAGGTCCGCCGGCTCTCCGGAAAGGCCGCCCGGATGACCTCCGCCGGGGCCAGGCCGGCCACGATATCGGCGCCGCTCGCCTCGGCCTCGCGGCAAAAGCGCTCGACCCAGGCCGGCTCCAGAAGCGGATGGTCGGCCGTGGTGATCAGCATGGGCCCGGCGCCACCCGCTCCACCGGTCGCCGTCTCGACCGCCGCGAGGGCACTCAGACTCGGGGTATCGGCGCTCGGCAGGAAGCCGATCCGATCGGCCCCGGGCCCCGAGAATTCTGCTGCCAGCAAATCCGGGGCATCGATCGAGATCAGGATCCGGCCGATGCTCGGCGCCGCCAGCAGCGCCGACACGACGCGCCGGATCATCGGCGTGCCGTCGACCGGCAGCAGGCACTTGTGGCTGACCCCGGCCGCCCGCGCCATGGGGTCGCCGCCCGGCCGCGAGCCGGCCATGATCAGCGCCGTGAAGCGTCCCGCCTCGCCCTGAGGAACCGTCATGGTCACCCCGTTGTCCTCACAAGGCTTTCTCGTAGATGCGATAGGTCTTGTAGGCGCGCCCGCCGAGGGTCTCGATCAGGTGCCGGGTCGGCGTGTTGTCCTCCAGGATCCAGGAGAGCTCGCCCTCGGTCACGCCCTGCGCGCGATGATACTGCCGCACGCTCTCGATCACCATCAGCCCCAGCGCGCCACCCAGGATGGTACCGTGGAGGCGCCGCCGCACGCCCATCAAGGGCATCCGCACGCCGCGGGTGCCCCGGACCTTGAGGCGCCAGAGCAGCTTGAGCCAGCCGAAGGGCAGCAGGCGGCCGCCGAGGTCGCGGATCGCCTCGTTGACGTTGGGCAGGGTCACCGCCATGGCCACCGGCTCGCCGGCGACCTCGGCGATGGCCACCGCGCCCGGGGAGAGGATCGGCTTGAGGGTCTCCGCCATGTAGCCGACCTCCTCTTCGGAGAAGGGCAGAAAGCCCCAGTTCTCCGACCAGGCGTCGTTGAAGATCTCGACCACGGTCGCGATCTCCTCTCGGAGGCGCCCCATGTCGATGTTCCGGACCCTCAGGCTCGGGTCCTGCACCGCCTTGGCCAGCAGGGAGCGCGCCGCGCGCGGCAGCTCGAAATCGGCGGCGCAGAGATAGGCGATCAGATCCTTGGCCTTTCCGTAGCCCTGCGCCTCCAGGCGCGCGGCATAGTAAGGTGGGGCGTAGTTCATCATGAGGTAGGGCGGCCGGTCGAAGCCGTCCACCAGGAGCCCGCTCTCGTGGTTGATCGAGAGGGTGAAGGGCCCGAGGACGCGGGTCATGCCGCGACGGCGCAGCCAATCCTCGGCCGTGGCCAGCAGCAGGTGGAAGACCTCCGGGTCGTCCTCGGCCTCCAGAAAGCCGAAGTGGCCGCTCCCGTCCCGATGCCGGGCGAGATGAACCTGGTTGACCTGGGCGCTGATCCGGCCGGCCGGCCGGCCGGCGCGGCGGACCAGCCAATAGGCGACCTCGGCCTGGCGGAAAAAGGGATTCTTGCCCGGGTTCAGATGCAGGCGCCGCTCCAAGAGCAGGGGCGGAATCCAGTTCGGATCGTCCCGGTAGAGAGGTGCCGACATCTCCAGGAAGCTGCGCAAGGCCGCCGGGCCGACGACCTCCTCGACCGAAAGCGCGGCGCCGGCCGCCGCGGCACCGACCTGGGCGAGCGCACTCACCGGAAAGCCCGGCTTACTCGGCGGCGAACTGGCCGCCGGACCGCCGAGGTGCCTTGGGAAGGTCGGGCGACAGCGCCGCAACCCAGGGATAGCGTGCGGCCTCGCCCTTCGTGTAACCCAGGTTGCGGACCGTCTCGCTGCGGGCCATCTCCTTGGGCTGAGGATAGTGGGTGCCGAAGATGCGGTCGCAGATCGACGAGGTGATGCCGTAGTTGCCGAGTTCGCTGTGGAAGTGATGCGCCAGGTGCTGCTTCTTGAGTTGCCGGAGCCAGGCCCAGCGCGGCTGGAACGGCAGGTGATGGATCGAATGGAAGAACTCGTAGACGGCGGTCACCAGACAAGCCGAGGCCATGGCCGCCGCCGCCCCGCCCGGGCCGCCGATCAGCCAGCCGAGCGGAAGCGCGATCACCAGAATCACCGGCATCGTCGTGTGCAGGGCGCCGAAGAGCACGCCGAGGTCGTTGGGGTCCTGGTGATGATCGTAGTGGATCCGCTTCCAAAGCTTGGCGGTCAGCGGCGACTTGTAGAGGTACTTGCCGTGCAGCACGTAGCGGTGCAGCAGGTATTCGACGGGCGGGTAGATCGGGATCACGGCGGCCGCGGCGAGGATGGTCGCCAGGGCGGAGTCGCTCCAGATCACGGCCAGCCAGGCACCCACGCCGGTCACCAGGAGGTAAGCCAGGATCGTGTAGTGTGTGAAGTAGGCCTTCACGAGCCCCCCGAGCGTCATCTTATCGAGGAAGTATTTGCGGCCCGCCCAGGGTCCGATACCCATCACGTCGTCGTTCCTTCCATCTCAACCCCAAGCGGCGGCCCGGGACCGCCGGCAGAGGCTGCCGCGGTCCCTGCCGGAGACGGTCGCGATCAGGCGGCCAGCTGCGGGATCCGGTCCAGAACCTCGAAGGCGTCGTGGCGCACGTGGTTCTGGCGCATCTCCTCGCGCAGCATGTTCTCGCTGACGATCCCCTTCTCGAGGCATTCCCGCAGGAGGCCGAAGAAGAAGGCCTCCTGGTTGCGGTCCGGATGCCGCAGGTACTTCCTGAACAGGTTGCCGTTGCCGACCAGCTTGCGCTTGGCACGGATCGCCCAGCCGAGCGGCGGGAAGATCCGATTGCGTTCCGCCAGGGTGAAGTCGACCGGCAGCCCGGTCTTCCAGGGCTGGGTCATCCGGCGCGTATTGTGCAGCAGCTTGGTGTCCGGGGTCAGCTTGTCGAAGTCGTTCCACTCGGGCTCGAAGAGGCCGATACTGCCCGGCGGTTCCAGCTTCAGGCTGATCCACTGCATGTAGTCGCGCTTGCTTTCGAAGAGCTCGTTGAACTGGGCCTCGACCCGCCAGTGGGTCAGTTTCGGGCAATCGAGCAGCATGACGCTGCTGGCGTAGAAGCGCAGCAGGCGCTTCACCCCCGAGCGGTAGCGGCAGAGGATCGCCTTGCCGCCCATGTCCCGGGTCAGCAGTTCCCAGACGTCGCCGACCGCGAAGATGTCCGGGTCGATGACCACGGCGCGCCCCTCGTAGCCCATCAGCTCGGGCGGCATGAAGCGCAGCGGCGTGAAGGACTGCAGGTCCTCGCTGTTCCAGGCCCGCTGGACCCCGTCGCGCAGGAAGCTCTGTCCGTGCTTCGCCTTGAGGAAGGGGTGATCGGCGGTATGGATGATCCGCACGTCGAACTTGTCGGCGTGGCGCGAGTTCCGCTTCAGCGAATACTCAGAGACGAGCGCTCCGACCATCTGTCGGTGGTTCGTATGGATAAAGACGCAAGGCTTCACTTTGGGACCCCAGTGCAATTGATCCAGCCTGCCTCCAAGGACAAGGCCATAGCAGATTGGTCCGGGCGCGGCAAGCTCCCCAGGCCGGCGTTCCGCCTCCCTGCGAACACATAGTATTTCATTTTGTTTCAAGCACCTGCGGCGCTTTCCCCGGGGCTGACCGCGGCCGGTGCCGCGCCCGCCCCGTAGCCGAAGAGGGGGTCGAGGCGCTCGGCGATCAGGCCGTCGATGCGGGCGGCCTGGGCATCGTCGAAATAGTCCCGATAGCCGCCGACCTTGGCCCGCCGAACCTTGAAGGAGTCCGGGTTGCCCTTGTCCTTGGCGACCATCCGGCTGCCGGAGAGCCAGAAGACCCGCTTCTGCTCCAGAGCCCGCATGTTTCCGACCGAGGCAAAGTCGACCGCCTCGGCGACCTGCGCCGCCGTCCCCGGCGTGCCCAGGAAGGCGACGATTCCGGCCAGGACCTCCTGCGGGCGGGCGCGCATGTCCTCGTAGCGGACCACGTGAAGGGCGCCGATGCGCGCCGCCTCGCGCGCCCAGAGGTTCATGAAGTCGATGATCTTCGGCAGGCCGGAGCCGTCCCACAGGGCGAAATCGTAGACCGAGATGTCCTCGCCGTGCGCCGGATAGTCGTTCAGGTGCTTCTTGACCGGACGCATCCGGAACTTCCACTGGAAGTACTGCGAGACCGCGACGTCCGCCGGATGGCGGACCAGCAGAACCACCTTCTTGCCGGCGTAGTCCCGCTTGCTGTCGGTCTCGCCGGTGTAGTCCTTCAGGTAGTTGTCGTGGGTGAAGAAGATCTTCGGAATCTCGGGGTTCCGGCGATGCAGGTTGTCGAAGCCGATCAGCAGGCGCTCGGGCAGGCCGTGCCGGACCTGAAAAAAGCGCGACAGCATGACCCGCAGCCAGGTCCGGCCGCTCTTGCCGTAGGAGGCGATGACGACGTCGGTCCGGGCCAGCTTGAGCGCATCCTCGCGCCCGCGCAGCCAGCGCTCGATCCGCTTCTTACGGTCGCGGGGCAGGAAGAACACCAGGGCCAGGGCGATCTCGCGCAGGACCCGCTGAATGACGAAGTACATCTTAGCTATCCCCTTGCGCACGCGGCCTTTTCTGGAGCGGCCGGTAGGGCGTGTCGCAGGCTCGGCGCGCCAGGGCGCCGAATGGCCCCTGCGTATAGCCTCGCGTATAGCCTCGGGGCGCCGAGGCGGCAAGCCCGGGCCGGCATCGGTGGATCGCCGACCCTTGCCAAGCCGCCGTGCTTGCCCCATCTTCCGGCTCTCCGCGGCAGCCTTGGCCCCGGATCGCGATCCGACCCCGGCCCGGGCAGCGCAGCCGACCTTCGGAACGGAGTCCCATGGCAGAACCGGAAAGCGGCGCCGCGCCAGGCTTCAAGCCCCCGCGCACCTGGCTCCTGATGGGCCATCGGGCCGGCGACAATTCGCAGGTGCAGGCCCTGGCCGAGGCGCTCGGCTGGCCCTTCGAGACCCGCCATTTCGTCTACCGGCCGACCGAGCTGCTGACCAACCTGACCGCACCCCTGACCCTGGCCGGGATCGTCCGGCGCAAGTCCAGCCCCCTGGCGCCGCCCTGGCCGGAGCTCATCATCTCCGCCGGCCGGCGCAACGAGCCGGTCTGCCGCTGGATCCAGATCCAGGCGGGGAAGCTGGGCCGGCGGGTGCGCCTGGTCCACTGCGGCCGGCCCTGGGCGCGGATCAAGAACTTCGACCTGGTGGTCACGACGCCGCAATACCGCCTGCCGCAGCGCGACAACGTCCTGCACAACGCCACCCCCCTGCACCGGGTGACCGAGGGCCGTCTGGAAGCCGAAGGCGCGCGCTGGCGCGAGCGGCTGGCGCATCTGCCGCAGCCCTATATCTCGGTCATCATCGGCGGCAACAGCGGGCCGTTCTCCTTCGACAAGCGCGGCGCCGCTCGGCTCGGCCGCCAGGCCAGCGCCATGGCCGAGGCCCTGGGCGGCTCGCTCCTGGTCACCACCAGCGCCCGTACGGCGGCCGAGACGCTGCCGGTGCTGGAGGCGGCGCTGGAGGTCCCGAACTTCTTCTTCAGGTGGCGCAAGGACGCCGAGGACAACCCCTACTTCGCCTTCCTGGGTCTCGCCGAGCGCCACATCGTCACCGGCGATTCCATGTCCATGCTGACCGAGGCCTGCGCGACCCGGAAGCGGGTCTACATCTTCGACCTGGGCGAAGGACGCCTGGCCATGCGCCCCGACGCGCAGCCGGTGCGACGGCCGCTGATCCCCGAGGCCGACAACATACGGGGCTTCTGGTACCGGCAGATGATGAAGTACGGGCCGCAGCGTCTGAGCCGCGACATCCGGCTGATCCATCGGAGGCTGGTTTCCGAGGGGCGCTGCGCCTGGCTGGACGGGCCGGACTTCACCGACTGGCGGACGCCGCCGCCGCTGGAAGCCGTGCCGCGGGCGGTCGCCCGGGTCCGCGCTCTCTTCGCCCCCAAGGCGGAGGGCGGGGCGGCGACCGCGGCAGCGACGGTTTCGACGCTTCACGCCCACCGGGGCAGCCGGCGCTGAGGCGTCAGGCCTGGCCGGCCCGCCGGGCGTCTTCCGCCGCCGCGGCGCCGGAGGCCGGCTCGGCGGAGGCGTAGCCGAAGCTGGGATCGAGGCGGGTCGCGATCATCTCGTCGATCCGCGCGACCTCCTCGTCGGTAAAGTAGTCGCGATAGCCGCCGACCTTGGCCCGGCGGACCTTGAAGGACTGCGGGTTGCTGCGGTCCTTCGGCTTCATCCGGCTGCCGCTCAGCCAGAAGGTCTTCTTCTGCTCCATGGCCCGCATGTTCTCGACCGAGGCGAAGTCGACCGCCTCGGCCAATTGCGCGGGCTCGCCCGGCGTGCCGATGAACTCCAGGATCCGGCCCAGGGTTTCCTGTGGGCGGGCGCGCATGTCTTCGTAGCGCACGATCAGGAGCGCCTGCAGGCGCGCCGCCTCCCGCGCCCGCGCCCAGAGGTTCATGAAATCGAGGATCTTCGGCAGCCCCGCGCCTTCCTGCATGACGAAGTCGAAGACCGAGAGTTCGGCGTCCTCGTCCGGGTAGTCGTTGAGGGCCTTCTTCGCCTTGCGCATCCGGAACTTCCACTGGAAGTGCTGGGACACGGCGACGTCGGCCGGATGCCGGACCAGGAGCACCACCTTGGCGCCGGCATAGTCGACCTTGGAGCCGGCGTTCTTCGTATAGTCCTTCAGGTAGTTGTCGTGGGTGAAGAAGATTTTGGGGATCGCCGGGTTCTTGCGGTGCAGGTTGTCGAAGCCGATCAGGTGGCGCTCCGACAGGCCGTGCTTGACCTGGAAGAAGCGGGACAGCATGACCCGCAGCCAGGTCCGCCCGCTCTTGCCGTAGGAGACCACCACGGAATCGGCCAGTCCCAGCTTCCGGGCCTCTTCGCGGCCGCGCAGCCAGCGTTCGACCTTCTGCCGACGGGCGAGCGGAAGAAAGAAGAGCAGCCACAGGATGACCTGGCGCAGGAAGCGGCGATACGCGATGTACATCGCTATGCTCCTCGTTCGCTCGGCGCGCCTCGCCCGGAGCCCGGCCCCGGAGCGGGCGCCTCTGGATCAAACCGCGTCTAACTGGACTCAGTTAAACGCAGATAACTTGATCTATCTCGTATAGTTAGAGCAGCTTATCCGCGTTCGGACGAACGCGGGCTGCCCTAGGCGGCCAGCGGCGGCGTCCGCTCCAGAACCTCCAGCGCGTCGTGACGCACGTGGTTCCGGCGCATCTCCTCCTGCAGCATCTCTCGCGAGACCAGCCCCTTGTCCAGGCACTCGCGGAGCAGGCCGAAGAAGAAGGACTCCTGGTTGGGATCGGGATGCGAGGCATAATGGGTCGGCGTATTGCCGCCCCGGATCAGCTTCTTGAAGGGCCGGATCCAGGTCGCCGGCTGGGTCGCCCTGACTTTCTTGTTGGCCGGCACGAAGTCGACCGGCAGGCCGGACTTCCAGGGCTGGGTGTGGCGCTTGGTGTTGTGCAGCAGCTTGGTCTGGGGCGTCAGGCGGTCGAAGTCGTTCCACTCGTACTCGAAGAGCCCGATGGTCTCCCGCGGCTCCAGCTTCAGCGTGATCCAGTCCATGTAGTCGCGCTTGAAGTCGAAGAGCTCGCCGAACTGCGCCTCGCAACGCCAGTGGGTCAGCCTGGCGCAGTCCAGCAGCATGACGCTGCTGGCCAGGGCCCCGGTGAGGCCCTTGTTGCCGGTGCGCGGGCGGCAGAGGATCGCCTTGCCCGCCATGTCGCGGGTCAGCAGCGGCCAGACGTCCCCGGCGGCGAAGACGTCGGGGTCGACGACCACGGCCCGGCCCTGATAGCCCATCAGTTCCGGCGGCATGAAGCGCAGCGGCGTGAAGGACTGCAGATCCTCGAAGCGCCAGACCCGACTCTCGCCGTCCCGCAGGAAAGACTGCCCCTCCCGCGCCTCGATGAAGGCATGGTCGGCCACGTCGATGATCCGGACGTCGAATTCGTCCGGGCTCTTCGAGTTCCGCTTCATCGAGTACCGGGAGACAAGGGCGCCGATCTTCTGGCGATGATTGGTGTGAATGAAAACGGTGGGTTTCATGGAGGGTTCATCACAGCTTCGGATCAGGGTGCTCATTAGCAGAAGGCCAAGGTACCCGCAAGTCAGCTAGGGGCTTCTCCGAACTCTTTGGAATAACTAGGATTCCAGATGGGAACCTGCAAGCCCCGGCGTCCCGAGACGGCCGTCGGCCAAGCATCGTCCACTTGACAGCCCAGGCCGCAGCTTCTACCGGAAGCGGGCCCCTGGCAACTCAGGTCATGGCCACGACCGTGCCGGAAGGCCTTGTCCCGGCCCGGCTGCGAAGCCGTCAATGCGGAACGCAAGGAACCTGGAACCAGCCCGTGCCCTCGCCGCTCACCCAGTCATCCGGTCATATCGGCGCCGCGGCGCGCGGCGCGCCGTCGATGCCGAAGGTCTGGGTCCTGACCAGCAACAAGCCCGGCGACGACAACCAGAGCCGTCTGCTGGCGGAGGCCCTGGGATTTCCCTTCGTCGCGAAGAGGATGGTCTTCGGCCACGCGCCACGGCTGCCGGTTCTCGACAACCTCTTGGGCCCGTCCCTGACGGCGCTCGATCAGCCGCGTTCGGATCCGCTCGAGCCGCCCTGGCCCGACCTCGTCATCACGGCCGGTCGCCGGCAGGAGTCGGTCAGCCGCTGGATCAAGCGGCGCTCCGGCGGTCGGACCAAGATCGTGCACTTCAACCGCCCGAAGGTCGTGACCGAGTTCGACCTGGTGGTCGTCCCGCCGCAGCTCGACGTCCCGAAACGTCCGAACGTGCTCCACATCCGGCTCCCGCTGAACCGGCCCGAGAAGGAACGGGCGGAAGCGGCGCCGGCATCGCACTTCGGAGACCGGCCGCGCCCTTGGCTCCTCGGCATGATCGGTGGCCCGGCCTGGCCCTTCGTCGTCGATGCCGAAACCGGTCGGGCCTTCATGACCGCGCTTCAACGGTACAGCGACGCGGCGGGCGGCTCGCTCTTCGTCACGACCAGCCCGAGGACGCCGCCCGACGCCGTGGCCGCGCTGCGTGCCGCCGCCCGCCCTCGGGACTACCTCTACCAATGGGCGCCGGACCGGACCGACAATCCCTTCCAGGCGCTTCTGGAGACCTGCGACGCCTTCGTCGTCACCTGCGACAGCGTCGCCATGCCGACACAGGTGATCCGGCTTCGCAAGCCGCTCGCGATCTACCGCCTGCCGCAGCGCAGGCATTGGCGGAAGACCTTGAAGATCGTGCTTCATCGACTGCTGCGCCGGGACACGCAGAGCGCATTCGGCGCTTTCGTCAGCGACGCCGCCAGCTGGTTCGGGCTCGGCTTCACCCGCGACCTCGTCGCCTTTCACGACAGCATCGTCGAGCGCGGCTGGGCCAGCTATTTCGGCGACGGGATCGAGCCGCCGAGCCGGCCGCCGCCGGACGACCTCAAGGCCGTCGCCGATCGCGTCAGGTCGCTGCTCTTAACTGGACTCAATTAAGCGCAGATAATTTGATCTATTTCATATAGTTAGAGTAGCTCGCGGTGGGACTTCGACCGCACGCGGGCAGGGATCATCCGCGAGATCCACGCCCAAGGCTTTCTCCGAGCGCCCGCCCCTCAGCCCTCGGTGCCGCAAGGGAACAGGGCGCGCACCCGCTCGACGACCAGGGGCAGTTCGTCCGGCGCGGCCGCCGCGGGCGGCGCGAAGCCGTCACCCAGGGGTCGCGCCAAACCGGCTTCGAAAAGCGCCCTGTGCAGGGCGCCCAGGTCTCGGGCGTAGCCCAGCAGGCCGCTGGCGGCCAGACGCGCGAGAGGACCGTCACGCCGCGCCGACCCGGCAGCATGCGCCCGGCGGCCGATTTCGTGCACCAGCCGGGCCGTCGCGAAGCGCCGTTTGGGCGGATCGTAGATCAGCAGCGGCCGGCCCAGACGCGCCGCCTCGACGATCATGGACAGGCTGTCCCCCGTGACGACGAAGCGGTCGGCGAGCGCCAGCAGCCCGTGATAGGGATTGACGCCGGACTCCGGACTCCAGCGATAGAGCCGGGCCGAGGCCGGGCGGACGGCCTCCAGGGCGGAGACGAAGGCCGCTGGCGTCCGCCGGCTGGTGCAGAAGTAGCAGCTGCCCGGTGCCTGCGAGGTGGCGTGCCGGACCGCGGCGAAGAGCCGCCGCGCGGCCGCCGCGTCGAAGCGGTAGGGGCCCGTCGGGCCGCCGATCAGAACCGCCGTCAAAGGCCGGTCGAGCGTGGCCAGCTCGCTCCGCCAGCGATCGCGCGCCGCCGCCAGCTCGGCCGCCTCGACGCGCATCAGAGGCAGCTTGAGACGCAGCACGTTCTCCCGGTCGGGGACGCCGTACTGCGGCGTCGCGACCACCAGGTCGAAGTCCTCGATCCGGCCCTTGGGCCGACCGACCAGCACGAGCTTGCAACGGCCCTGGGACCGCTCCCGCAGCCACAGCGCGGCCATCGAGGGTCGCCGCCCTATGGTCAGGACCGCATCGGGCCAGGGCGGCTCGAGCGGGTCCGAGGCCCGGAGGTCGAGATGATGCAGGGAGGCGCCGAAGCGCGGCTTGCCGCGCACATAGCCCGGCAGGAACCTCAGGCGCTTGTGCTCGCAGGGCCAGCCCAGCGCCCGGGCCAGACTCTCGATCTGGGCGTTGTCGCCGAGCTTGTCCCCGAGCAGGAGCCAGAGGCGCGGCGGCGCGGCCCCGACGGGCTGTACGGCTGTGGCCATGGCACCTCGGCCCGGGGCAGACGGACTCATGCCGACCTCTCGCGAAACCAAGGCCGCGGGCCGGCGCCGGCCGCTAACGTGGCGCGCCGTGGCCCGGGGCACAAGCCCGACGCCGCCCGGTCCGTACTCGCCCAGTCCGTACTAGCGAAGCCGGCTTTCCTTGGTGACCTGCCCGTGCGGCTGGATCGTGCTGGCATGGATTCGGATCTGGCCGAAGCGGTAATCGGCCTCCATGCGCACCGGCAAGACCGGGGTGCCGGGCACGGCCTCGGCAAGGAAGATCCGAATCCGCTCGGGGAAGTGCTTCTTGCGGATCTCGTTCTTCTTGAAGCCGGCGATGGTCTCGACCTTGACCAGGCACTCGGTCGCCGGGCCGGCGTAGGCCGCATAGCGCGAGTGGCCGATGTCCTTGGTCCCGACGTGTTGGAGCGTCAGCCGGAACAGCCGGCGGCCGTCGTAGACCGGACGCTCGCCCGTGCAGCGGCCCTCGCGCGCCAGCGCCTCGATGATGGCGACCGAGGCCGAAATCGGGTCGAGGGAGCCGGCCCGCAGCTCTGCGGGCACCACGGCGCGCCGGTCCTTCGCCGCCTCGGGCTTCACCCGAACCGCGACCGGGCTGCGGCCGACGTAGTCGAGGACGACCCAGCGTTTCTTGCGGCCTTCCTTGTAGTAGTCGCTGCGGTAGCTGGCCGGGACCACGCCCTCCCCGCCATTGCAGACGTCCGCCTGGGATTCGAGCTTGAAGGTCGAGAAATAGGATACGATGCCTTGCGGCTCGGCGGAGAGGCGGATATCGAAGCAATCGGCCTGCAACCCGACCCGAAGATCCGCCTTGGCGACCTGGAAGCCGCCGATGTAGATCGCATAGCCGGCGTCGAGGCCGCGCTCCGCGGC
>JAKSBE010000095.1 GCA_022361275.1 Kiloniellales bacterium | reverse complement strand
GCGCACCGCCTCGGGGCCGCTGTTGGAGGTCGAGATCGCCTCGTTCTCCGGCAGCGAGCGGGCGTAGAAGGCCGCCGGCAGGCAGCTCAGGTCGACCACGCCCTTCTGGATCGCCGTCGCCTGCTCGAACATGCCGATCGAATTGAAGGGCTTGACGTCGATCTTCAGCACCCCGGCGCCGGCCGCGTTGACCTTCTCGGCCAGGGCCTTGCAGCTCTTGGTGTAGACCAGGAAGTCCGGGAAGGGATAGACCAGCGACAGGGTGGTCTCGGCCCGCGCGCCCTGCAGCGACGGCGGCGCGCCCAGCAAAGCCGCCCAAAAGGCCAGGGGAGCGGCCAGCGCCGCCGCGAGGGTCTTGAGGTTGCGTGTCTTCATCTCAGGCACCTTCTCCTGCTGAATATCCGGGCTGCTGCCCGTTGTTGTCCCGGCGCCGTCTTGGCGGGCGCCGCTTGGTCGTCGCCGTCAGGCTGCCGGCGACCATCGTTTCTCGCTTTCGGACTGAACCCGCGACAGCACCATGCGGTACTGATAGCGCTCCGGCGGGTAGAGCGCGGCCAGATGCTCGACCGGCCGCTGCGCCTCGTCGGCGACGATCCGGGTCACCTGCAACAGCGGCGCGCCGATCTCGACTTCCAGCAGCGGCGCCACGGTGGTGTCGGCCAGGGTCGCGGTGATCACCTGCTCGGCGCTGCCGACCTTGATCCCCCCGCGCTCCAGCAGGGCCAGCAGCGGCGTGCGCGCCAGGTCGCCTTCGTCGTAGGCGCGGCCGATCGCCTCCGGCACGTGGGTGGTCAGGTAGGACAGCGGCCGGTCTTCCAGACTGCGCACGCGCACCGCCCGCTGCACCGCCGCGCCGGCCTGGCAGCCCAGCGCCCGGGCGATCTCCTCCGAGGCGGCGACGTAGCCGAAGCCGAGCAGCCGGACCTCGGTCTTGAGGCCCATCATCAGGAGGTTCTCCAGCAGCCCGTCGACCGAGGAACGGACCGGCGGCGAGGGCGCCCGGAAGCTGACCGAGGTCCCCCGGCCGCGCTGGCGGACCACCAGGCCGGCGTCGGCCAGTTCGTCCAGGGCCCGCTTGGCGGTGATCCGCGAGACGTTGAAGTCGCGGGACAGCTCCTGCTCGCCGGGCAGGAGCGCGCCGAAGCCGTAGGCGCCGTCGCAGATCTTCTGGCGCAGGATCAGGTAGATCTGGTGATAGAGCGGCGCCCGCAGCCGCCGGTCGACGGCCGTGGTCTCCGGGTAGACGACGGTTTGGCCCTGGTCCATGGGCAGCCGGTCCCTGTCCTCACCGGGTTCTCACCGGGGCGGGCACCGTCTCGCGCGGGCCTCGCCAAATCAAATGATATAATGATATGACATTTGCGATCTGACCAGACCCAAATCGCGGGTTGACCAGCAGGAAAGGGAGGCGGCCATGCCCGTGGTCACGGTGACCCTGATCGAAGGCTACGACGAGGCGACGAGGCGCCGCCTCGCGGAGGCCCTGACCGACGCCGTGCGGGCGACCATCGCCGCCCCCCTCGACGGCGTGACCGTGGTCCTCGACGAGGTCGCGCCCGGCAACTATCTGCGCGGCCGTACGCCCCGCCGCCCCGGTCCGCCGCTGCCCGATCCGGCGCAGACGGTGCGCGACTTCCTGGCCGCCCTGGAGGCCCGCGACCTGGTCCGCGCCCGGAGCTTCCTCGCCGAGGACTTCGAGATGACCTTCCCCGGCGCGGCCCGCTTCACCCGGCTGGAGGACCTGGTCGCCTGGGCCAAGGACCGCTACCGCTCGGTCACCAAGACCATCGAGGCGATCGAGACCCTGCCCGCGGCCGAGGGCGTCACCGTCTATTGCCGCGGCCGCCTCGCCGGCGAATGGCCCGACGGCACGCCTTTCCAAGGTATCCGCTTCATCGACCGCTTCGAACTCGCCGACGGCAAGCTCCGCCGCCAGGAGGTCTGGAACGACCTCGGCGAGGCGGGCGCGAAGGTCTGAAGCCCTCCCCCCTTGTGGGTGTGGGGGTATCGCGAAGCGAAAAGGCGACACCGAGCAGCGCTGATCTTCACCTGCGCCGCTCGGCGGTCGCCGCTTCGTCCACCGCCAGGGTCTCCGGGTCCAGCACAACGCCGAAGCGCGTCACGGCTTCTTCCAAGGTGTAGTAGCCCCGCCTGACGTCGCGGGCGACCAGGGCGGGGTCGCGTTCCAAGGGGGCGCCGTAGCCGCCGCCGCCGGGGGTGCGGACGGTGATGGTGTCGCCGGCCTCGATCAGGATGTCCTGGTCCTTGGAACGGTGCGGGGGGTGGTAGGTCGCGCCGTCACGCTCGACCTCGACCACGTTGACGCCGCCGTCGGCGCCGCCCAGCGCGCCTTGCGGACCGAAGCGGCCGTGGTCCATGACGAAGGAGGCGCGGGCGCTGCCGCGGCGCAGGCGGACCCTGTAGGCGACGCCCATGCCGCCGCGCTGCCGGCCGGCGCCGCCGGAGCCTTCGTGCAGGGCGTACTCCTCGACCAGGACCGGATAGCGCTGCTCGATGATCTCGATCGGCGTGGTCTTGGAGATGCCGATGGTCGAGCAGCCGTTGGAGATGCCGTCGCCGTCGCGGCTGCCGCCGTAGCCGCCGCCGGAGATGAGGTACATGACGTAGCCCCGGCCGGTCTCCGGGTTCTGGCCGCCGACCGCGAAGTTGCCGCTGGTCCCGGCCGGCGCGGCGAAGAGCAGGTCGGGGATCGCCGGGGTCAGGGCGGCGAAGACCGCCTCGGCGATGCGCTGGCTGACCTCGGCCGCGCAGCCCGAGACCGGGCGCGGGTACTCGGCGTAGAGGAAGGTGCCCTTTGGATCTTCGATCTCGAGCGGGGCGAAGGTCCCAGCGTTGATCGGCACCTCGGGGAAGATGTGCTTCATCGCCAGATAGATCGAGGAGCGGGTGGTGGCGATGACCGAGTTCATCGGCCCGCGGCAGGGCGGCGAGGACCCGGCCATGTCGAAGGTGAGGGTCGAGTCCGCCTTGGAGACCGTCATGGCGATGCGCAGCGGCTGGTCGACCACGCCGTCGGAATCGACGAAGGCCTCGCCCCGGTAGACGCCGTCGGGGATCAGCGCGATCTTGGCGCGCATCTGCCGCTCGGCGCGGGCCTCCAGCTCGGCGATGGCGGCCTCGACGGTGTCGCGCCCGTAGCGGTCGAGCAGCGCGGTCAGGCGGCGCTCGCCCACCGTGAGCGCGGCGGCCTGGGCCTTGATGTCGCCGATGCGCTGGTCGGCGATGCGGATGTTGGAGAGGATGATCGAGAGGATCTCCTCGTCGATTACGCCTGCCTTGAAGAGCTTGACCGGCGGCAGGCGCAGGCCCTCCTGCTCGACCTCGGTCGCGTTGGCCGAGAAGCCCCCGGGCACCGCGCCGCCGGTGTCGGGCCAGTGGCCGGTGTTGGCCAGCCAGCAGAAGAGCTCGCCCTCGTAGAAGAAGGGCTTCACGAAGCGCACGTCCATCAGGTGCGTGCCGCCGAGGTAGGGGTCGTTGACGATGTAGAGGTCGCCGGGGCGCAGGTCCTTGGCGCGGCGGATCACCTCCTGCGTCCCGAACTGCATGGTGCCGACGAAGACCGGCAGGCCGAGCTCGCCCTGGGCGATCAGCGCACCGGTCTCGCGGTGGTAGATGCCGTCGGAGCGGTCCAGGGCCTCGGAGATCACCGGGCTGAAGGCGGCGCGCACGAAGGCCAGGTCCATCTCGTTGCAGACCTGGGTCAGGCCGTTCTGGATCACGGCCAGGGTGACGGGGTCGAGGGTGGCGGGGTCGAGGGTGGCGGGGTCGAGGGTGGCGGGGTCGAGGGTGGCGGGGTCGCGTTTTTGCTGGCTCATGTCGGTGTTTCACCCCCACCCCGGCCCTCCCCCATCAAGGGGGAGGGAGGTTGTCGCGGCGGCCACACAACTAAGCCCTCCCCCTTGATGGGGGAGGGTTGGG
>JAKSBE010000150.1 GCA_022361275.1 Kiloniellales bacterium | reverse complement strand
GGCGCTGCGCGGCCTGGACCGCCGCTGCGCGCGCCGATCCGCCGGTGGCAGGTCGGCTCCGAGGGATGGCCGCTTGCCGGTCTCTCCAAGGGATGAAGGGGTTGATCGGTGGCCCGACAGTGCGCCGAGCGAGCAAAAAAGGGGAGGAATCTCCCCCTTTAGGTGGTCCCTCCAAGGAGGCTCAGCCACCCCTCGGCGCGCAGGATCGCGACGGCGTTGGGGTTGCCGGCCACCCGCTCCCTGGCCCGTTCGAGCCGGTCCCAGGGATCGGTGTTCTCCTCCATAATGGGCTCCCCCTCCTCGTCCCAGCCGTCGAAGACCCAGATCGGCGCCCGCCGCGCTTCCTCGTGCAGCTGCTCCACCCTCTTGATGTCCTCGCGCGCCACTTCCCGTGCGGCCTCGTAGCGCGGGTCCGCCTCCGGAACGAGTTCCTCGCGGTAGCCGTCCAGTGCCGGATGATCCGTCAGCATCATCGCCTCCGTTGCTTGAGTGAACGATGCCGCCGGCCGGGCATGGCGCTTCCGGCGGGTCGAGGACGCGCCCGTGAGGGCGCGCCGCGCAGCGGGCGGCGGGGGTGCCGATTTTTCCTGGAGCGGAGCGGAGGGGAAAATTGGGGGGACCGCCGATCCTTGAGGCGCCGGGAGCGCCATGTCACGCTGGGCAGGCACGAGCAGTCAGCGCGTCTGTCCGCGCTCTCGCCGCCGGCTCCAGCAGCGCTTCCGGCCGGCAGGGCGTCGCCTTCGGACCGCGATGTGAGCCGGATTGGCGAACGATCCCCATCCGCGAAACGCGCATGTCTAGGCAGGGAAAGAGCCCCCGCACCGGTGAGAGTGCGGGGGCCGTGGGCGCATGATCAGAAGGGGATGTCGTCGTCCAGATCCGGCGTCGGCTCGCTGTTGGCCCCGTCAGCGGAGCCGTTGGTGGGCTCCCCAGCGCCGTTCTTCTTGGCGACGATGCCGAACTGCGTGGTGACGAGGTCGGTCGTGTAGTGCTTCTCGCCGTTCTTCTCGTAAGAGCCTTCCTGAATGCGCCCGGCGCAGCCGACCAGGTCGCCGACGGCGACGTACTTGTCGATGTAGCTGCGCGTGGCGGGCCGGAAGACGGTGACGTTGTTGAAGTAGGCCCGCTTGCCCCATTCGCCGTTGCCGTCGCGGCTCGGCAGGTTGGCGGCGATCCGCACCTTGGGCACTTCGCCGAACGTCTTGACGTCCGCGACCCGGCCGATCAGTTCGAAGTGGTTCTTGTCGTAGGCCATTGTCTTGCTCCTCTGCTGGCGTTGTTGACGCCCTCGTGGGAGCGCCACGGCCGCCGGCGTCCACCGAAAGGCCGAGGGTCCGCGGCACG
>JAKSBE010000329.1 GCA_022361275.1 Kiloniellales bacterium | reverse complement strand
CGACGGCATCGCGCTGATCTCGGTCTTTCTGTCCTTGACCGACGACCGGCCCGACCCGCCGGCGGTCAGCCGCCCCAAGAAAGGCGGCCCCGGGACGGCATCCCAGGCGGACACCCGGTTCAATCCCTTCGAGCCCATGGTCGACATGATCGGCGAGGGCCTGCGACTCTACGGCGAGGTCTGGCACGAGGTCCTGACCCGCGCCGCCGATCCCGTCGCCGCGCTCAGGGAGGGCGCCGGGATCTCCGCGGAGATCGCGCACCTCCTGGCGATGCCGAGCGACAGCGAAACCCGCTTCAAGGGCGAGCCCTGCGGCGACAAGCGCCTCGCCTGGACCGATCCGCTCGAGCTGCGCGAGGTCAAGGCGATCAGCCACTTCTTCGGCTGCTCGGTCAACGACGTGCTGCTCGCCTCGGTCACCGGCGCGCTGCGCGACTACCTGAAGGCCAAAGGCGATCGGACGAAGGGTGTCGAGTTGCGGGCCATCGTGCCCGTCAACCTCCGCCCGCGGGGCGGCGAGCCCTCCCTCGGAAACCACTTCGGCGTCATCGGGGTGGAGCTGCCCGTCGGGCTCGAAAACCCCATGGCGCGGCTCTACGAGATCTTCCGCCGGACCCAGGCGCTGAAGCATTCCTACGAGCCGCCGGTCACCCTGGGGATCATGGCCGCCCTGGGCTACGCGCCGCAGATCCTCCGGGACCGGGTCATGGATCTGCTGGTCAGCCGCTGCACGGCGGTCATGACCAACGTGCCGGGTCCGCAGCATCCGCTCTACCTCGCCGGCGCGCGGATCAAGCAGGTGATGTTCTGGGTGCCCCAGGTCGGCGACGTCGGCATGGGGGTGTCGATCCTCTCCTTCGACGGCAAGGTGCAGTTCGGCCTGATGACCGACACGGCCATCGTGCCCGACCCCGCCGAAGTCATCGCCGGTTTCGTGCCCGCCTTCGAGCAGTTCGTCTACTTCGGGCTGATGGAGGCCGCGATCGACGGCCAATCGGGTGCCCCGGCGAAGCCGGTCCGAAAGCCAGCGGGGCGAAAGCCCGCCGGGAAGCCTTCCGTCAAGCGAAGGGCGAAGGCGCGGGCCCCGAAGTCCAGGGGTACTGCGTCCTGATCACTCGTCCTCGAGCTCGGCCCTGGCGAGCTCGACGTCGAGGCGCTCCATCGCATCGGCGGGCGTGGCGGCGGCCGCTTCCTCGTAAAGGGCGGTCGCCTCGTCCAGCTTGTCCTTGCCGAACATCATGACCAGGCCGTTGGCGTACTCGATGCGCGCGATCGCCGAATCGGGGTTCAGCTCGAGCGCGGACCGAAAGTGCGCCAGGCTCGCTTTGCGGCTGGCGCCGTAGGTCAGCCGGCCGATGGTTTCGCCCATCTTGTAGATCACCACCGCATTGTAGGCGCCCAGCGCGATACGGGCGTCGGCATGCCGGGGCTCCAATGCGAGAGTCCGCTCGAGGCTGGTCTTGACCTTGTCGCCCAGGCCCTCGGCCAGCACCTTCGGGATCGAGAGCTCCTGGCCGTAGCGGCCCAGGGCCTGCGCGTGGAAGTACCAGGCGTTGGGCAGCGCCTCGGCGTGGGCCTGGACCTCTTCCGCGCGCCGTGTGGCGTCGATCAGCAGGGCGATCTTGTGCTCCGGGTCCTCCTCCAGGTAGGTCGCATGGATGACCGTGGCCTTGTTGGCGACGTTGTAGCCCAGCGGCCCGAGGGACAGGCCGAGCGTCGTGGCCGTTCCGAAGTCGCCGCCGTGATAGGCGCGCCAGGCCTTCTGCAGCTCGCCCGCCGCCTTCCTGACCGGCATCTCGGGTGCGAGGCCCGGATTGGCGGCGACCAAGCGTTCGAGGTGATCCGGGTCCGGATAGGGCTCGCAGTCTCCCAGATGCAGCCGTTTCCAGTGCCTATTCAAGGCAGCGCCGGCGTAGTCGTAGTCGGCGTCGTCGTGAGGAAAGGGCCGCCACTTCGCTGTCTGTTTCACCACGTTCACCCTAGTTCAGGTATTGCTGCGCGAGATGATCGAAGAGGGCGCGCGCCTTGGGCTCCAGGTAGGGCGCCGCCAGCGAGAGGACGTGAACCGCGCCCCGCGCCAAGGTCCGGCCGTCCTGCGGCGTCCGCGGGTCGCGCGCGAACTCGTAGGACAGCCAGTAGGTGGCGATCACCGTCATGTTGACCGCCATGGTCCTGATCTCTTCGCGGCTGGCGTGCAGGTCGCCGGCCTCGACCAGGCCCTGGAGAATCGCGGTCGCGGTGCGCGTCTTGTGGTCGAGGACCGACTTGAGCTGGACCTCCAGCGGCCGGCTGCGCGACAACAGCTCGTTCAGGTCGCGATAGATGAAGCGGTACTTCCAGATCGCCTCGAAGACCAGATGCAGGAACAGCCAGACGTCCTCGGCATGGACCGGCTGGCGCTCGGGAGCGGCGAGGGTCGAGTCGATCTCCCGGCGGTAGGCGGCGAAGAGGGTCTCGACGATCTCCTCCTTCGAGTGGAAGTGATAGTAGAGGTTGCCGGGGCTGATCCCCATCTGGGCGGCGATGGCGGTGGTCGTGACTCCCGGCTCGCCGAACTGGTTGAAGAGCGCCAGCGCGGTCTCCAGGATCCGCTCGCGCGTGCGTCGCTTGGGCTTGTGCTGCATGGCGCCGGTCTCTCCCGTCGGTCTGCCCACCGCCGACCCGTCCTCACGCCGATCGCGCGAGATCGGGCGTCAGGCGTGTTGCCGGCTGGCGGCGAGCAGTCCCTCCAGGCGATCCAGCGTTTCGTCCAGGCGATCGGCCGTCCTCAAGAGACCGCGGCCGCGGCGGTCCTTCCCGCCGCCGGCGCAATGGGCCAGCCTACGCCCCTCGTCGGAGAGCACGCCTTGATCGACCGCAATGCCGTGGCGGGCGAAGACCGGCTCCAGCTCGTCGCGCCGCCGCCGCAGCTCCGCCCGCGTCCTCTGGTAGGCGTGCTCGGACAGACGCTCCCGGTCGGCGTAGCTGAAGACGTTGGCGAAGAACATCTCCGCGTCGTCCCGGCTGGGCTCGAAGAGCACGACGTCCGCGTCCGGGAACTCCTTCTCGTAGCGGCCCATGCCGACCTGCATGCGCGAGTAGATGATCGAGCGGAAGGTCTGCGCCAGCAGCACCGGCAGGCCGCCTCCGACCAGGAGGCCGGTATCGCCGCCGCCCTGCTGCGCCGCCAGATCGGCGTTGAAGGGCACCAGCGGATTGACGCAGATCATCAGCTTGGCACCTTCCTTGAGCGCGACCGAGGCGTGCAGCGTCTTGATCAGCGCGCCGTCGACGTAGTGCCGGCCGCCGATCTCGACCGGCGGAAAGAGGCCGGGCAGGGCGGCGCTGGCCTTCACGGCCTCGGCGATCGGCACGTCGTCCCGGCCGGGCGTGCCGAAGGGGACGGCCTCGCCGCTGTCCAGATCCGTCGCGACGATGAAGAGCTTGTGCCGCAGCTTGCGGAAGTCGTTGGTCCGGCCCGGGGCGGCGAAGAGTTCGGTCAGGTAGGCGCCGATCCCGGCGTTGTCGAAGAGACCGGCCGGGATGGCCCTGGTCAGCCGCTGGAAGGACTCGAAGAAGCCGTGGCTGAGCGGCGCCGCCAGGTAGCTGCGCGCCGCGGCGCGGAAAAGCTCGGGCAGGGCGGCCAGGCGACGGCCGTACTCGGCCAGGGCAGGGCGCATGAGGAGGTCGGGCTCGAAGGGGTCGTCCGCCGCCTCGGTCGCGATGAACATCCGGTACATCGCCTGGGGCGTCATGCCGTTGGCCAGCCCGGCCGCGATGAAGCTGCCGGAACTGACGCCGACGTAGACGTCGCAGTCCGCCGGCTCCAGTCCCGCAAGCGCCTCGTCCAGGGCCACCAGGGCGCCGATCTCGTAGATGGCGCCCAGCGGTCCGCCGCCCGCCAGGGCGACGCCGATGGAGTCCGACTTCACCACAGCCTCTCCGCGCAGCAGGGCGGTCGGCTCAGTCCGCCGCCTTGCTGCTGCGCCGCGCCCGCGGCTTCGGCGCGGCCTGCGCCGATCCGGCGGAGCGTTCCTCGACCAGCGCCGTCAGCTTCTCGACCCGCTTGGACAGGTTGTCGATGTCCTTCTTGGTCGGAACGTTGAGGCTGTGCAACGCCCGGGCCACCCGGTCCTCGAAGACCTGCTCCAGCTTGTCCCAGGTCGAGCTCGCCTTTTCGTTCATCTCGACGACCTTCTCGTCGGCCGCCTTCTTGGCGCGCTTCTGGAACTTCTCGCCTTCCTTGACCAGGGCCTCGAAGACCTTGCCGCCTTCCTCCTGGGCCTTCACGAAGGCGCCGAGGCCGGCGAGCCAGATGTTGTTGGCCGAGTCCCGGATCGTTGCAGACAGATCGCTCTCGCTCGATCCCTCGGCAAGCTTCTTGAGTTTCTGCGCCATGCTTTCCGTCCCTTCCATATCAGGCAGCAAAACCGTTCGCTGCCTAAGGATGTAAGTGTCGAAACGAGAGGACGCAGTCTAATCTTCTAGGTAACGGACTCTAATCCGAGCGCTTTAAATGCGCCCGAAAAGAGCCGATGTTGCGTATTGGGAGGCAGAAAAGATGATCTATCTGGTCACCGGTGCCAGCGGCTTTATCGGCAAGCGGCTCGTCCGCAAGCTGCTGTCCCGTCGTGGCGCGACCGTCTATTTCCTGATGCGCGACGCATCGCCCGAGCGCTGCGACGCGCTGCGCGCCTTCTGGGATGCCGACGAAACGCGCGCCGTTCCCGTCGTGGGCGACCTGAACAAGGATGGCCTCGGACTGTCCGAGGCGGACCGGACGATCCTGAAGGACAGGGTCGATCACGTCTTCCACCTGGCGGCGGTCTACGACCTCGACGCGGATTCCGGGCTCGAGGTCGCGACCAACGTCGCCGGCACCCGCCATGCGGTCGAACTGGCCCGGGAGATCGGCGCCGGGCATTTCCACCACATGAGCTCGATCGCGGCGGCCGGCCTCTACCCGGGGGTCTTCCGCGAGGACATGTTCGATGAAGCGACCAGACTGGACCATCCCTATTTCGCCAGCAAGCACGAGGCCGAGAAGGTGGTGCGCAGCGCCTGTCGGGTTCCCTGGCGCATCTACCGGCCGGGCATCGTGGTCGGCGATTCCCGGACCGGCGAGATGGACAAGATCGACGGTCCCTACTACTTCTTCAAGTCGCTCCAGAAGATCCGCGGCCTGCTGCCGCCCTGGATGCCGGCGATCGGCATCGAGGGCGGGCGCATCAACCTGGTTCCGGTCGACTTCGTCGTCGACGCGCTGGACCACATCGCCCATCTGGAGGGCCAGGACGGCCGCTGCTTCCACCTGACCGATCCGCAGGCGCAGCGCTTCGGCGACGTCCTCGGCATCTTCGCCCGCGCGGCCCATGCGCCGGCGATGACCCTGCGGATCAACGCCGCCCTCTTCGAGATGATCCCGAAGGGCCTCGCCCAGGGCCTGTCTTCGCTGACCCCGGTCCGCCGCATCCAAAGGGCGATCATGAAGGACCTCGGCCTGCCCGAAGGCATCTTCAGCTTTGTCAACTATCCGACCCGCTTCGACAGCCGGGATGCCGAGCGGCTGCTCGAGCCCGCCGGGATCACGGTGCCGCCGCTCGAGGACTATGCCTGGCGCCTCTGGGACTACTGGGAGCGTCACCTCGATCCCGACCTCTTCGTGGAGCGGACCCTGCGCGGCCGCGTGGCCGGCCGCGTGGTCCTGGTCACCGGCGGATCCTCGGGGGTCGGCAAGGCGACCGCCCTGCGGATCGCGGAGGCCGGCGCGACGACCATCGTCATCGCCCGGGACCCCAAGAAGCTCGAGGCGGCCCGGCAGGAAGCCGCCGCCCGCGGGCTCGAGCTCATCACCTACGCGACCGACCTGACGGACGCCGAGCACTGCGCGACGCTCGCCGAGACCCTCATCGAGGCGCATGGCGGCGTGGACATCCTGGTCAACAACGCCGGCCGGTCGATCCGGCGCAGCATCGAGAACTCCTACGACCGGATGCACGACTTCGAGCGCATGATGGCGGTCAACTACTTCGGCGCGGTCCGGCTGACCATGGCGCTGCTGCCGGCGATGGCCGAGAAGCGGCAGGGCCAGGTGATCAACATCTCCTCCATCGGGGTGCTGACCAACGCGCCGCACTTCTCGGCCTACGTGGCGTCGAAGTCGGCCCTGGAGGCCTGGGCGCGCTGCGCGGCCTCGGAGTTCCTCGACCGTGGCGTCCAGTTCACCACAATTAACCTGCCGCTGGTGCGCACCCCAATGACCGCGCCGACCGAGATCTACAAGCACGTCCCGGCGCTGACGCCGGAGGAAGCCGCCAACTTCGTCGTCGAGGCCATCACGCGCCAGCCGGTGCGGATCGCCACCCGCCTGGGGATCTTCGGCCAGGTTCTGCACGCCCTGGCGCCGCACATCGCGCAGATCGTCAACAACACGGCCTTCCGTATGTTCCCGGACTCGGCGGCGGCCAGAGGGAAGAAGGGCGCAAAGGAGGCGCCGACCGCTGACCAGATCGCCCTGACCCAGCTGCTGCGCGGCGTCCACTTCTAATGGGCCGCGCTCGCATCGGAGGTCTCCGCCGTCTCGTCGAGGAGGACCTGCAGGACCCTCGGCGAGAAGAGCATCGACAGATGGCCCAGGGTCGGCAGGACGACCTCGCGCGCGCCCGCCAGTCGGCTGCTGTCCTGAGGCGCTATGTAGTTGTCGCGCGCGCTCCAGACGCTCAGGGTCTGGACCGGGGGCGGACCGGCTGCGTTCAGTTCGCGGATCCAGGGGCTCCCGGGCTCCATCTCCCGGGCGTTGTGCCCGAGGCCGATCCGCGCCAACTGGGTGCCGTGGTGGGGCGTGCCCAGGGTCACGAGCCTGGCCACTCTGGCCTTGCCGTGGCGGCGCAGATGGGCCCGGGCGGCGAGGCCGCCCATGCTGTGCCCGACGAGCACCACCTTCTCGGCGCCGGTCTCCGCGGTCAGGGCGCGAAGGCGGGCGTCCAGGACCTCGGCCAGCGTCTCGATGCTGCCCAGGGGCGGCTCCAGGTCGATCGTGGCGACGGCACGGCCTTGCGCCCGCAAGCCGCGCCTCAGCCACCACCAGACCCCGCGATTGCAGAGGTAGCCATGGATCAGCAGCAGGGGCGGGGCCCCGGATCGCCGCGGCCCGAGGGCCTCCGGCCCCATCCACCAGCGCTCGAAGGGCTGGATGAGGACGAAGAGGACGAAGGTCGCCAGCCATTCCCGGGCGGCGGCCTTGGCGGTGCCCCAGGCCGTCGCGCCCAGGGCAGGGGGCGGCGCGTAGGCGCAGCTCAGCGCGAAGCCATAGGTGACCGCCACGATCTGGGCGTTGACCAGCAGTGGAAAGAGCACGGCGAGGGCCGCGGCGGCGGCCGCGTCGAGGCTGAACAGCAGCACGGCGCCCGCCACCAGCAGCGCGGCCGCGGCCAAGACCCAAAGGAGCCATATCGAAAGCATCGGCCTCTCCCAGGCTTGCCGGCAAACCGCCAGGCGTTTGCGCCAGCTCAAGGTCGGGTTTTGGGGCTTTCGCCAGAAGAATCCCAACATCGGCCCTCCGGTCGGCGCCTCGCGGCGTTCCGGGCCGGTAAAGGCGTGAAGGGATGGCGGCTGATCCTAAATCAGTTATAGCAGAGGAGAGGCGCGGCAAAGTTGTTGCAAAACGGGTGGCCGGGGCGTCGTGCATTTCCCGGCATCTGAGTTCTGGGTTCCGGCAAGGTCCCGAGTCCGGCTCCGGCCCGGCTCCAAGAAAAGCGAAGCGGCGCGCGGCCCCGAACCGGCGCGTCTCAAAGGGAGTGCGAAGCAATGGAGAAGATCTGGTTGGCCAGCTATCCGTCCGGGGTTCCCAAGACGATCGACCTGAACGACTACCGGTCGCTCGGCGACCTCTTCGAGCGGAGCGCGTCCGCCTTCGCCGACAAGCCCGCCTTCGTCAACCTGGGCAAGGGCATGACCTATGGGGAACTGGGGCGCCTGTCGCAGGCCTTCGCCGCCTACCTGCAAGGCGAACTGGGATTGGCTCCGGGAACGCGCGTCGCGCTGATGATGCCCAATTGCCTGCAGTACCCCATCGCCGTCCTCGGGGTCTTGCGGGCGGGTTGTACCGTGGTCAGCTGCAATCCTCTTTACACGTCGCGGGAGCTGGCGCATCAGCTCGAGGATTCCGGCGCCGAGGCGATCGTCATCATCGAGAACTTCGCCGCGGTGCTGGCCGAGGTCGTCGCCTCGACCCCGGTCAAGCACGTCATCGTCTCGCGGCTCGGCGACATGCTCGGCTTCCCGAAGGGCAATCTGGTCAACCTCGTCGTCAAGCACGTCAAGAAAATGGTGCCGCCCTGGCGCATCGAGGGCGCGGTCGGCTTCCCCGCCGCCCTGGCCAGGGGCGCGACCCTCGATCTCCAGCCGGTCGAGGTCGGCCACGACGACGTCGCCTTCCTGCAGTACACCGGCGGCACGACCGGCGTGCCGAAGGGCGCCATGCTGACCCACGGCAACATGCTGGCCAACGTGCAGCAGTCCCTGGCCTGGGTGCGGCCCTTCGTGAAGCCGGGCGAGGAAGTCATCGTCACGGCGCTGCCGCTCTATCACATCTTCGCGCTCACGGCGAACTGCCTGACCTTCGCCGCCCTGGGCGCGGCCAACGTCCTGATCACCAACCCGCGGGACATCCCGACCTTCGTGAAGGAACTGGGCAAGCATCGCTTCACCGCCATCACCGGGGTGAACACGTTGTTCAACGCGCTGCTCAACCATCCGGACTTCGCCAGGCTCGATTTCGGCCGGCTGCGGCTCGCCCTCGCCGGCGGCATGGCGCTGCATGAGACGGTCGCCGAGAAGTGGGAGCAGGTGACCGGCCAGAGACTGCTCGAGGCCTACGGGCTGACCGAGGCCTCGCCGGCCGTCACCATCAATCCCATGAACCACACCGAACGGCGCGGCTCGATCGGCCTGCCGGTGCCCTCGACCGAGGTGTCGATCCGTGACGAAGAAGGCCGGGAGGTGCCGCTCGGCACGGCCGGCGAGCTCTGCGTGCGCGGCCCCCAGGTGATGAAGGGCTACTGGAACCGCCCGGAGGAGACCGCTCAGGTCATGACGGCGGACGGTTTCCTGCAGACCGGCGACGTGGCCCAGATGGACGCGCAGGGCTTCATCCGCGTCGTCGACCGCAAGAAGGACATGATCCTGGTCTCCGGCTTCAACGTCTATCCCAGCGAGATCGAGGAGGTCGTGAGCAAGCATCCGGGCGTGCTGGAGGTCGGCGCGGTCGGCACGCCGGACGAGAAGACCGGCGAGGCGATCAAGGTCGCCGTGGTCAAGAAGGACCCCGACCTGACCGCCGAGGACGTCATCGCCTTCTGCCGCCGCAGCCTCACGGCCTACAAGGTGCCGCGCCGCATCGAGTTCCGCGAGGAGTTGCCGAAGACCAACGTCGGAAAGGTCCTGCGGCGCGCGCTGCGCGAGGAGGCGCACGAGTGCTGACGTGCGGATTTCGGAGCGTCACCCCCTCCCGACCCTCCCCCGTCAAGGCGGAGGGCCGGGGTGGGGGTGATACGCCGATTTGCGCAAGTCGGTACCGGCACCCGGCCTCGGGGCCGGCGACGTCTACGAGGACGAAGGCTTGATTGCGAAGGTGACATGAGAGACGGCAACGTCCCCTACGATTACGATTTCGTCGTCATCGGCTCGGGTTTCGGCGGCAGCGTCTCCGCCTTGCGTCTGGTCGAGAAGGGCTACCGGGTCGCCGTGGTCGAGATGGGCCGGCGCTGGACGCCGGAAACCCTGCCCGAGACCAACTGGTCCCTGGCGCGCTGGATCTGGCGGCCGGCCCTGGGCCTGCGCGGCTTCTTCAGTCTCCGCCTGTTTCGCCACGTCATGGTGCTGCACGGCAACGCGGTCGGCGGCGGCTCGATCACCTACGCCGCCACCTTGATGGTGCCGCCGGACTCGGTCTGGGACGAAGGCACCTGGGCCGGGCTCGCGGACTGGAAGAGGGTGCTGCCGGCGCACTTCGAGACCGCGAAACGCATGCTCGGCGTCACCACCAACCGGATCTTCGGCCGGGCCGACGCGCGGCTCAAGGACATGGCCGAGGCCGAGGGCGTGGCCGAGGCCTTCTTCCCGGCGCAGGTCGGGGTCTTCTTCGGCGAGCCGGACGACCCGCCGGGCACGGACTATCCCGACCCCTTCTTCGGCGGCGCGGGGCCGGCGCGCAGCTCCTGCATCGGCTGCGGCGGCTGCATGATGGGCTGCCGCCACGGCGCCAAGAACACGCTCGACAAGAACTACCTCTTCCTTGCCGAGGCCAAGGGCGCCGAGGTCATGGCCGAGACCAAGGTGGTCGACGTCAGGCCGGTCGGCGCCGCGCCGGACGGCGCCACGGGCTACGAGGTCCGCACCAGGCCCTCCACCCGGGTCTTCGGCGGCGAGGGCAGACGGCTGACCTGCCGCGGGGTGGTCTTCGCGGCCTCCTCGCTCGGCACCCAGGACCTGCTGTTCCGACTCAAGCAGGGCGGCTCGCTGCCGAGGATCTCCTCGGCGTTGGGCCGGCATCTGCGGACCAACGCGGAGTCCCTGATCGGCGTGCGCTATCCGGGGTCGGCCGAGGACTTCTCCGAGGGGATCGCCATCGGCTCGGGCCTTCAGCTCGACCAGCACACGCAGATCCAGGTGGTGCGCTACCCGCGCGGCGCGGATGCCCTGGGAGTCCTGCTCACGGTCATGGCGCCGGGTACCGGCGGCTGGACGCGGATCGTCGCCTGGCTCTGGACCCTGCTGCGGCTGCTCGCGACGCGGCCGCTGACGACCCTGCGGACCCTGCTGCCTTTCCGCTTCGCCCGCGAGACCATGATCTTCCTCTGCATGCAGAACCTGGAAGGCACCTTGACCATGCGCTTCAAGCGCCCCTGGTACTGGCCCTTCCGCAAGACCCTGGTGACCGAGGGCGAGCGCATTCCGACCTGCATCCCGGCCGCCAACGACTTCGCCCGAAAGGTGGCCGAGGCGACCGGCGGCATCGCCTCGAACTCCATCGTGGAGACCCTCTTCGACATTCCGACCACGGCGCACTGCATGGGCGGCGCGGCCATGGCGGCCTCGCCCGACGCGGGAGTCTGCGACGGCCGCAACCGGGTCTTCGGCTATCGCAACCTGTACATCTGCGACGGCTCGGTGCTGAGCGCGAACCTCGGCGTGAACCCGAGCCTGACGATCACCGCGCTGACCGAGCATGCCATGAGCCACATCCCCGAGGCGGCGCGCCAGACCTGGACCACCGAGGCAGGGCAGCCGTGAGCCCGCAGCCGGCAGCGCCCCTGGCCGGCACCGAAGCCGCCGCGGCAGACCTGCAGCAGCGTTTCGCCGCGCAGCGCCAGGCCTTCCGGCAGACCGCGCCGCGCGACCATCGCGCGCGCGTCGAGGCCTTGGGCGCGCTGGAGGCCGCCCTGCTGCGGAACGAGGCCGCGCTCGTCGACTCCCTCAACGAGGACTTCGGCGCGCGGGCAAAACAGGAAACGCAGATCCTCGAGATCTTTCCGACCCTGGACGAGATCCGGCACATCCGGCGGCGCCTCAAGGCCTGGATGCGGCCGCGTTCGGTTCCGGCGAACTGGCAGGTCTGGCCCAGCCGCGCCCGGATCGTCCATCAGCCGCTGGGCGTGGTCGGCATTCTGGGCGCCTGGAACTATCCGGTCCTGCTGACCCTCTCGCCGCTGGCCAACGCGCTGGCGGCCGGCAACCACGCGATGGTCAAGCCCTCGGAGCTGGCGCCCGCGACCGCCGGAGTGATCGGCCGGATGATCGCCGAGGCCTTTCCGCCGGACTACGTGACCGTGGTCACCGGCGGTGCGGAGGTCGGCGCCGCCTTCTCCGCGCTGCCCTTCGACCATATGCTCTTCACCGGCTCCACGCGGGTCGGAAAGCTGGTCATGGCCGCGGCCGCCCGGAACCTGACGCCGGTGACCTTGGAGCTCGGCGGCAAGTCGCCGGCGCTGGTTCACGCCGACTACCCCGTGGCGCAGGCGGCCGAGCGCATCTGTGCGGCCAAGATCTGGAACGCGGGACAGACCTGCGTCGCGCCCGACTACGCGCTGGTGCCGGCTCCGGCCAAGGCGGCCTTCGTCGACGCGGCGAGGGCGGCGATCGCGCGGCATCTGCCACGCCTTACGGCCGGTTCGGACTACACCCGGATCATCAACCGCCCGGCCTGGGAGCGCATGAAGGCGCTGCTCGAGGACGCCCGCGGCAGGGGCGCAGAGGTCGTCCAGGTCAATGCCGCGCAGGAGGGCTGGAGCGCGGAGGACCGGATCTTCCCGCCGACTCTCTTGACCGATGTCGACGACGACATGCGCGTGATGCAGGAGGAGATCTTCGGGCCGATCCTGCCCGTCGTCACCTATGACGGTCTCGAGCAGGCGATCGACTACATCAATGATCGGCCGCGCCCGCTCGCGCTCTATTATTTCGACAACGACTCCCTCCGCGTGCGCCGGGTTCTCGAGACGACGACCTCCGGTGGCGTCACCGTCAACGACTGTATGTTCCACGTCGTCCAAAACAACCTGCCTTTCGGCGGCATCGGACCGAGCGGCATGGGCGCCTATCACGGCATCGACGGCTTCAGAACTTTTTCGAAGAAGAAGGGCGTGTTGCTGCAGAGTGGACTGACCGCGTCGTTCCTCGGCCGCTTTATCAAGCCGCCTTACACGAAATGGTCCGACTATATGATTCGGTTTTTGATCGGACGACCGAAGCGGTAAGTGATGTCCGCCGGTTGACAGCGGCTCCCTATCAACTCAGGCTGAAAATTCGACGAATCGCAGTCGAGCGTGCTTGATGACAGTCGTGTCGGATGCCCCGCTTGAATTGCGCACGGCAATGCCAAGAGAAGGGAAGACACATCTCATGGTGACAGTTGACGAAGTACGTAAACGCCTCGATGCGGAGATGAAACGTCTCGAGGCAGCCTCGAGCGAGGCGCTGGATCGGGTCCGCAAAGCGTCGACGGAGGCACGCGGAAGACTCGAAGTTCTCGAAACGGCACTCGCGGACGGGTCGGCTGCGAAAGAGGTTAAGGCGCGCATGCGGGCCGTCGAGAAGGAGCTCCGCGCGCTGCACAAGGTCTCACAGAAAGAGTTCGCGACCATCGTCAAGGCGACGGAGCGGGAGTACAAGGCGCTGATGAAGTCGTCGGGCAAGATCGCCGACACGCTGGTTTCTTCCGCTGCTACGAAGCCGAAGAAGAAGACCAAGGCGGCGAAGAAGGCCCCTGCCAGGCGCCCCGCCGCCAAGAAGTCGGCAGCGAAGCGTCCGGCCGCGAAGAAAGCCCCGGCCAAGCGCCCATCGGCTAAAAAGTCGGCGGCTAAAAAGTCGGCGGCCAAGCGCCCCGCCGCGAAGAGGGCCCCTGCCAAGCGCGCCACGGCCAAGCGCGCAACGGCCAAGCGCGCCCCTGCCAAGCGTCCGGCGGCCAAGCGTCCGGCGGCCAAGAAGGCAGCGGTTAAGAAGCCCGCCGCGCAGAAGGTTCCGGCCAAGCGCGCGGCGGCCAAGAAGGCGGCGCCGACGAAGCGTCCTGCTGCCAAGGCCTCGGCCAGAAAGTCTCGGCCGGCCAAGATAAGCGTCTAGCGTGACGGTTTCGGAGTTCGGCACTTTGCCTGTGCCGGGTTTCGAAAGCTGAGTCACCTTGGCTGCAAAGATCTGGTGTCTTTTGATTCTGTAACTCGTGGGAGCGAATTACAGAACCGGGGCACCGGCCTTACGCGCCGGAAGCGGCACTGGCGTCGATCAGGTCGCGCGGCCTTACGAAGCTGTGCAAGCGGCAGCTGCCCGGCCCGAGATCCCGCCAACGGGGCGTCTCGACCACCAGGGTTGCCAGCGCCCCGGCCGGGAACTTGGCCGCCATGCGGGCGTACGCCTTGGTATCGTCCTCTGCATCGTCCTTGGCGGCGAGCCGAAGCGCCAGCGACTGCAGGGCCGGGTTGTGGCCGATCAGCATCGCGGAGGCGGCCTGCTTCGGCAACTGCCGAAGCCGCGCCAGCAGGGTCTTCGGGTTGCCGTCGCAGAGCTGCTTGTCGAAGACCAACTCGGGCGCCCCGCCCAGTGCCGGCCGGATGCCGTCCAGGGTTTCGCGGGCCCGCGTCGCGGGTGAGCAGAGCACGAAGCCCGGCGTGACGTCCGCGAGACGCAGATAGCCGCGCAAGGCCTCGCAGGCGGCGCGGCCTGGCGCGGACAGCGGGCGGTCGAAGTCGGCCAACGTCCGATCCGCCCGGCTCGACTTGGCATGGCGCAGGAGATGGAGCAGCCGCGGCGTTTCGATCCGCCTGGCGGCGGGTTCGGCCGGGCCGTCGTGCGCCTTGGCAAGCCACGCGGGCAGGCTTCCGACGATCCGGCGCAGCCTCTTGTCCTCGACCCGCTCGATCGCGGCGCTCAGCGGCAGCCATGCACGGCGCCGGATCGCGGCCTCTGGCCAGTCGGCGAACTCGGCCGTGACCTTCATGGGGAAGACCTCGATCCGGCAGGTCCCGCCCCATTTATCCTGGCGATAGCTGCCCAGGCACCGCTTCGAGACTCTGCCCTCGATGCCGGCTTCCTCGCGCGCTTCCTTGGCCGCGGAGGCGGGTGCCGTCATGCCCGGCTCGACGATCCCCTTGGGCAGCACCCAGTGCCGCCCGCCGCGCGAGGTGATCAGAAGGACCTCGGGATCGCCATCGCGGAGCCGGTAGGGCAGGACCGCGGATTGCCGGTAGATCCAGTCCGGAAACCTGGCCATGACTTCACCTCCCGCCGCGGTCGCTTCGTGTCGATACGTCGTTACATTGTGTCCGCAGGGCGGCGGTGCGGTCTTGATTTGGAGCAGACCGAAGGTATGACCGGGGCGGAGGCGCTGTAGAGCGGTTTCCCCACAGAAGCGCCGGCCCGCCTTTCAAGCCTGGCGCTTGGGGCGGCAGGCGGAGAAGCTGCGTTCCCCCTTGGGGATCACCTGCCTGTCCTTGGCCGGTTGCTGGACGATGCGGGTGAGGGTCTGGTAACGCGCCTTCTCGACGGTCGTGCGGGACTCGAGCTTGGCCTCTCGCGCCAAGCCGGTGACCAGGTCGAGATCGAGGAGACCGAAAGAGCGGACGTCGAAATCGGGAATCTCCTCGGGCTCGGCCCAGGGCCGCGTCGACGGCTCCCTCGCCATCCGCGGCCAGACGAAGGCGAGGCTGCGCTTGTGGGATTCGGGATCGACCGCCGTGCTCCACTCCACCCAGGCTCTCTGTCTCGCCTCGTCCAGTTCGGTCACGGCGACGTGTCCGCTGGTCGCGACCGCCGACGGGCGGAAGGGGCTGTAGTGCTCCCGTGTATAGCTCTCGCGGCCGCTGAGCGGCAGGGATTCGCCGTTGAAGGACGTCAAGAGAAAGGCGTATTTGAGCAGCTCCAGCTCGACCGCGAGGTTGGCTCCCGACACGTACAACCGACTCTGAAGGTTCAGGATCCCGGCAAAGTGATAGGCCGTCATCGGGTCGATGCTTTGCGCTGCGACGATGGCCTCGAGCTCGGCCTCGAGGGTCTCGAAGCGCTTTACCAGGGCGCTGCGGATCTCGAAACGGTTGAGCAGCTTCCACGGCCGGCCGAGCTCGTCGGTCTGAAGCTTCAGGTCCAGGCCTTCCAGGAACAGCAGGCCGGTGGTGATCCCGGCAATCCGCTGCTCGACGATCGCCCCTTCGCTGTCGATTCCGTCGCTCTTCAGGCAGCCGTGGTGCCAGACCGTGACGAAGCCCTTGTCGTTTTTCTCCACCACCTCGATGCGGACGGGCAGCGAGGCTTCCTCCTGCGAGACGGCCTCGCCCTCGTAGCTGGACCGGTTCTCTTCCGTGATCATGGCGTCGAAGTGCTGCCCGACCCTCATCTTCATTGGAAGCTGCAGCCTCGGTCCACAGCCGCCCAGAACGACGAGCAGGAGAGGAACGCCCGCACAGAGGGCGATTGCCCGTCGCCTCGCGGTCATCCCGTGCATCTTGGCTCTCTCCTGCGCAGCGAACTCGACATGCTACTCAGAGTAGCACGCCCTCTTCGAGTCGCGGAGGCTTGAAGACGGTTCCCGGCGCGACGAGGGGCGGACCGCGAGAGCACGTAGCTCCCCCCGGGGCTTTCCGCTATATTGGCGCTTCGGCGCGACGCGGAGGCGCCCGAAGGATGCACTCGAGATGACCGATCAAGACGTTTCCACCTCAGGCGCGGGCGACGGGCGCGCCTTCCTCGAGATCGAGGCCGAACTGGGGGCGCACAACTACAAGCCCATCGACGTCGTGCTCTCGCGCGGCGAGGGGGTCTGGGTCTGGGACATCGACGGCAATCGCTATCTCGACTGCCTCTCGGCCTATTCGGCGGTCAACCAGGGCCACTGCCATCCCAAGATCCGCGAGGCGATGATCGAGCAGGCGAGCCGCCTGACCCTGACCTCGCGGGCCTTCCGCAACGACCAGCTGGCGCCCTTCTATCAGGAGATCTGCGCGCTCACCAACACCAGCAAGGTGCTGCCGATGAACAGCGGCGCCGAGGCGGTCGAAAGCGCGGTCAAGGCGGTGCGCAAGTGGGGCTACGAGGTCAAGGGCGTGCCGGCGGACGAGGCGGAGGTCATCGTCTGCCGCAACAACTTCCACGGCCGCACCCTGATGATCGTCGGCTTCAGCACCGACCCGACGGCGCGCGGCGGCTTCGGGCCCTTCGCCCCCGGCTTCAAGGTCATTCCTTTCGGCGACGCGGAGGCCCTGGAGGCGGCGATCACCGCCAACACCGTGGGCTTCCTGGTCGAGCCGATCCAGGGCGAGGCCGGGGTGATCATCCCGCCCGAGGGCTACCTGCGGGCGATCCGCGAGATCTGCAGCCGCCACAACGTCATGCTGATCCTGGACGAGATCCAGACCGGGCTCGGCCGGACCGGCCGCCTGCTCGCCGAGGAGCACGAGGGGATCGAGGCAGACCTGACCCTGGTCGGCAAGGCCTTGTCCGGCGGCTACTACCCGATCTCCGCAGTCCTTTCGAACTCCGAGGTCCTGGGCGTGCTCCGGCCCGGCGAGCACGGCAGCACCTTCGGCGGCAATCCCCTGGCCTGCGCCGTGGCCCGGGCCGCGCTCAAGGTGCTGGTCGAGGAGGGCATGATCGAGAACGCCGCCGAGATGGGCGCCTACTTCCTCGAGGGGCTGCGCGGCATCCGCAGCAACCATATCAAGGAGGTGCGCGGCCGCGGCCTGATGCTGGCGGTCGAGTTCGAGGCGGAGGCCGGCGGCGCCCGGCGCTACTGCGAGACGCTGAAGGACCTCGGCCTGCTGTGCAAGGAAACCCACGTCAACACGATCCGCTTCGCCCCGCCGCTGGTCATTACCCGCGACCAGGTCGATTGGGCGCTGGAGCGCATCGATTCCGTGCTGACCGGGTGAGCCTCTCCGCGCCCGGTCCGGGCGAGCCTGCGCCGCGCTTTCGCATAACGCCTGCACCCGGCCGATAGCATGGATCCGCTGACACAGGGTGCGCTGGGGGCCGCGCTGCCGCAGGCGACGCGCGCCAGGACCCAGATCGGCATCGCCGGCATCCTCGGATTCCTCGCCGGCATGACGGCGGACCTGGACGTTCTCATCCGCTCTGGAACCGACCCGCTGCTGTTCCTCGAGTACCATCGCCAGTTCACCCACGCGCTGATCTTCGTCCCGCTCGGCGGTCTGATCTGCGCGCTGGCGCTCCATTGGCTCCTGGGGCGACGCTGGCGGCTGACCTTCGCGCAGACTTTCCTGTTCTGCACCCTGGGCTACGCGACGCACCCCTTGCTCGACGCCGCCACCTCCTACGGCACGATACTGTTCTGGCCGTTCAGCGAGGAGCGGTTCGCCTGGAGCATCGTTTCCATCGTCGACCCGCTGTTCACGCTGCCGGTCTTGGTCCTGGTCGTCCTGGCCGGTCTCCGGGGAAGCCCGGCGCTGGCGCGCATCGGCCTCGCCTGGGCGGTCCTCTATCTGACCGCCGGGGCCTTGCAGCACCAGGCGGCGCGGGCCATGGCCGAGGAGATCGCGGCCTCCCGCGGGCACACGCCGATCCGTTTCGAGGTGAAGCCGAGCTTCGCCAACATCCTGGTCTGGAAGACGATCTACGAGACGCCGGATCGCTTCTACATCGACGCGGTGCGCGCGGGCGTCCTGCCGCGGGTGTTCTCCGGCGTGTCGCTTCCGAAGCTCGATGAGGCCCGCGACCTGCCCTGGCTCGATCCGGCCTCGCAGCAGGCCCGCGACATCCAACGTTTCCGCCGCTTCAGCGACGGCTTCGTGGCGCAGGACCCGGAACGCCCCAACCGGATCATCGACGTCCGCTACTCCTTCGTGCCGAACACCGCGAGCGCGCTCTGGTCGATCGAGGTCGCGCCCGACGCGCCGCCAAGGGCGCACGCAGCCTACCGGACCCACCGCGAGCGCGCCCGCGAAAGCCTGGGCGTGCTGTGGCGGATGATCCTGGGCGGTTATACCAAGGCGCGTTGATCATGACTCATTTGATGGCGCGCAACGCCCCCGGCGGGCCGCCGCGCGCCATCAAATGAGTCATGATCAACGCGCCTTGGTATTGGGTCTTGCGGCGCCCCATCGTTCCAATCAAGCGCAGTTTGATCCAGAGCCGCGGCCGGCCTTGGCCGGTGCGCGAAAAGGAAATGCTTAAAGCATGACAAAACAATCGCTTGTGCTGCGGACTGTTGCGTTCCAGCTCCTGCTTCTCGGTCTGGCGTCGATGGCCGCAGCCCGGGACCGTGTCGCGGTCTTTGACGAGGTGGCGGGTATGCTGGAAGAGCAGTTCTATGACCCGGGGATGGCGGGTCTGGACTGGGCGCGCGTCACGGCCGAGCACCGCGCCCGTATCGCGCCGGACATGGACCGCGAGGCCTTCGCCGCCGAAGTCAACGGGATGCTCTCCCGTCTCCAAACGTCACATACCTGGCTTTACACACCGGACGACCCGGCCTGGTATCAGTTGGCCGGCGTGTTTATGCCGGCCATTCCCGAGCTCGCCGCCGAACTCGGCCCCCATCTCAGCAATGGCGCTCCCGCCTATGTGGGGATCGGCGTAATGACGGAGCAGAGGGCGGAGGGTTACTTCGTGACCGGCGTTCTGCACGGTCATCCCGCAGAACGGGCCGGCGTCCTGGTCGGCGATCGGCTGGTCGCGGTCGAGGACGCGCCCTTCCATCCCATCCGTTCCTTTCTCGGTCGAGAGGGCGAGGAGATCGCTGTCGCGATCGAGCGCCGCCCGGGCGAGCGGTTGACCCTGACCGCGACGCCCGCCGTGCTGGACGGGCGGACGATGTTCGCCGATGCGATGCGGGCCAGCGTGCGGGTCATCGAGCATCCGGAGGCCCGCATCGGCTACGTCCGCGTCTGGTCCTATGCCGGTCAAGTCTATCAGGACATTTTGACGCGTGCGCTTCTCTATGGGGGTCTCAAAGACGCCGACGCCCTGGTCCTCGACCTTCGCGGCGGTTGGGGTGGCGCCAGCCCCGTCTATCTGAATCTGTTCACAGACCAAGCGATGACCTTCACCAGCATTCGCCGCGACGGCACCGCGGTCACCTTCGGATCGGGCTGGGCCAAACCGGTCGTGCTTCTCGTCGACGAGGGGGCGCGCTCGGGCAAGGAACTGATCGCCCACGGTTTCCGAAGCCTCGGCATCGGTCCCGTCGTCGGCGAGACAACCGCCGGTGCGGTCGTCAGCGGCATGCTCAATGCGCTGTCCGACGGCAGCCTGCTGTACGTCGCGGTCGCCGATGTGACCGTCGCCGGCGCGCGGCTCGAAGGCCGAGGCGTGACACCGGATATCGCGGTCCCGTTCGATGCGCCCTACGCCGCCGGCGCAGACCCGCAACTGGAGCGCGCCGTCGCAGTCGCCGCGGAACGCGTCGAGAACCGAACCCGGCAATGATCAAGCCCATCTGATTTCAACGATCGGGCCAACCATCCTTATGGTCGGACAAGCATTCGGAATGGTCCCGCAAGACTTCGAGAACGCGGCAGTCTGACCTCTTGCCGCCAGTGCATTGACGGAGCATGCGCCGCAGCTCGCCTCGCAGGGCCTCAAGTCGCGCAATGCGCTGTTCGACCTGCCGCAGCTGTCTCTGTGCGATGACATCGACCTCGTCGCACTCGCGCTCCGGATTGTCCGAGAGATCCAGGAGTTCTCGAATGGCGTCGAGCGGGAACCCCAGTTGCCGCGCATGGCGAACGAACGACAGCCGGTCGAGATCGGCTTCGCCGTAGCGCCGCTGTCCCCCCTCTGTCCGGCTCGGCTCCGGCATCAGACCGATCTGCTCGTAGTAGCGGATCGTCGGGACCTTGGTGCCGGTCTCCCGAGAGAGCATACCGATCGTCAGCACAGGCGTCGTCCTTGCCGGTGAGGTGTACAGGGTCGGTGAGGTACAGGGCCGCCGAGGCCATGGGCGGCCGCGGCACGCCATGGGACCGCGACGGTCGGAAAAACCTCTTGAACCTATGGCCGCTAGAGGATGTAGGAGTCCCTCGGTCGGGAATCAAGGATCGACAATCCGTGCCGTTGACATTGGTCCGTATCGACTTTCACGAACCGCGGGAATCTGCCGTTCCCAAGATCCGCCGCGCATTTGACCGAGCGGACAGAGGTACGAGCTGATCGACGCGCGGTACCTGTCGGAAAAAACAGAGGAAGGAGCCCTTGAAGCTCTAGTCGCTGGAGGCCCTACGTTTCAACCGGACGGAAGCAGGGGTCGCATGGACCAGGGGTCACGCGGACAAGATCACATGGACAAGGCAGAACAGACCATCGGAACACTGGCGGTGCCCAAGGGATGCTGCGACGGCCTCGCCGTGCCGGACGGCAACCGGTCGTTGGCGGCAGAAACCGGGTTGACTTCGTCTTGTTGCGGCGGCGGAAGCGGCGGATCGGCAACCGCCGCTAGCGCCAGGTTCCTCGGGGTGGACTGGCTGCTCGCGGGGTCTGGGCTGACGATCATTATCGCATATCTGGCCTCCTTCCTGCTCGACCATGGTGCCCCTCGGGCGATCGGTGAGTTCAGCCATGCCATTCGCGACATGATGAACCTCATGTGGTGGGGGATCTTGTTGGGCATGGTGGCTGTCGGGCTGATCGACCGGGTGCCGCGCGCATTCGTCATAGGAGTTATCGGTCGCGATCAGGGCGCAAAGAGCCTTCTGAGAGCCGTGATGGCGGGCTTCGTCCTGGATCTTTGTAACCACGGCGTCCTCATGGTGGGCGCGAAGCTTTACGAGCGCGGCGCAAGCCTGGGACAGGTGTTCGCCTTCCTCATCGCCTCGCCATGGAATTCGCTCTCCCTGACGATCATCATCGGCGTCACGATGGGATGGGGCTGGATGCTGGTTTTCGTCGTCGCCTCGCTGGTGATTGCCTTCGCGACGGGTCTGGCCGTCGAGGCGCTCGAGCGGGCGGGCCGGGTGAAGCGGAACGAAAACCGCGTGGACCTGCCGGAGGATTTCCATGTCTGGCGCGAGGCGAGGGCGGGTCTGAGGGCGCAACGCTATGATCTCGCCTTTGCGCAGGATGTCGCACGGCGCTCGGTTACGGCCAGCCGGATCGTGCTGCGCTGGCTGTTTTTTGGCGTCGTCCTGGCAGCCGTGATCCAGGTGACGGTGCCAACCGAAATCCTCGCGACGTGGTTTGGCGCGACCTTCCTGGGCCTCCTGGCGACTCTTCTGGCCGCAACGATCATCGAAGTGTGCTCGGAAGGCTCCGTGCCCATCGCCGCAGACCTGATGAACCGGGCTTCAGCCCCCGGCAGTGCCTTCACGTTCCTGATGGCGGGTGTCGCCACCGACTACACAGAAGTTCTGGTGCTGAAAGAGGTGACGGGCCGGCTGAAGGCGGCGCTGCTCCTCCCCCTTCTCACCGTACCCCAGGTGATCGCCATCGGACTGGTCTTGAATGGCTCGGGGTGATGCGGCAGCCCGCAAATGCGTGTTCCTGCGTGCCGTGCCTTGGCGCGCGCCGCGCTCTCCGAGATGCCGCGCCGGCCGACT
This sequence comes from Kiloniellales bacterium, assembly GCA_022361275.1. GTDB lineage: Bacteria > Pseudomonadota > Alphaproteobacteria > Kiloniellales > JAKSBE01 > JAKSBE01. The sequence continues at coordinate 2,427 of JAKSBE010000329.1, read as the reverse complement.
TGCGGCCGGCGCGGCAGGATGTGTCAGGGGGCGATCATCCGGCTATAGTCTCCGCGGGTGCGTAAGGTGAAGGTCACCGGCGCGTCCGTGCGGTTGCGCCAGAACCAGCCGTGATTGCCGTCGAAGGCCGCGACAAGCTCTCCGGACTGCTCGGGCACGCCGCGCCCCTGTTCGTAGCTGACGCTTTGCCCGCCGCCGTCGCCATGGGTGTCGTAGTTCAGGATCGAACCGTTGGCCGTCCATTCGAACTCGGCGCGGGCGCCTTCATCCATCACGAGCTTGATCTCGATGCCTTCCGTAGGGGCAAGCGTGTAGCTCACCTCGTCGCGCCACTCCGGCACCGCGGGTGCTGCCTGCGCAGGTGCCGCCGCCGGGGCCACGGGCGCGGGGGCCTCCACCGCCGGCGGCGGCGCTGCGGGGGCTGGGGCTTGCGCTGGGGCGGCACCAAGCGCGGCCGCGATGCCGGCGACCTGCCTTTCGAGCGCGTCGAGCCGAGCGATAAGCGCCGGATCAGCGGAGACTTGTGCGGCGGCCGCCTGGGCCGCGAGTGCGGCATCCTCCTCGGCTGCCTCCGTGTAGAGCTGCTGCTTGATCTCGCCCATCTGGGTCAGCCCCATCACGCGGCCCAGCCCCGTGGAATCGACGCCGTACTCGGCGGGTAACCAGAACAGGGTCAAAATGGCCAAGGCGGCGGCCATTGAGCCAAGCGTCGCCCGCAGGAGCCCGACGGACGTTGCTTCGACCCCCCGGATATGTCCTGCGGCCTGCGGAGAGCGCTGCATGTGCTGCTGCGGGTCGGCCGCGCCGACGTTGTCGTAGGGATTATTGATCATCTGTCAGGTCTCCCGCCGCTCAAGCGGCCACGAAATAGCCGGTCATCTGCAGGCCCATCAGGGCGAAACCGGCCGTCATCAGCAGGACGTTCACGGCATAGGCTTGCCGTGCGAAGGACGGCATGGTGCGCCAATAGCGCATCGCCAAGAGGATCGCGGCCAGCGCCAGGAGCTGCCCCACCTCGACGCCGACATTGAAGGCGATGAGGTTCGGCCAGAGCCCCTCGGGCGAGATGTCGTAGTCGATGATCCTGGACGCGAGGCCGAAGCCGTGTAGAAAGCCGAAGAGCAGCGTGGCGGCCTTGGTCGAGGGCTGGAACCCGAACCAGAGCCGGAACGCCCCGAGATTGTCGAGCGCCTTGTAGACCACCGAAAAGCCGATGATGGCGTCGATGATGTAGCTGCTGATGCCGAAGTCGAGCCAGACGCCGAGCAGCATCGTGGTCGAATGCCCGATGGCGAACAGCGAGACGTAAACGGCGATCTGCTTCATCCCGTAGAGGAAGAAGATCACGCCGAAGAGAAAGAGAATATGGTCGTATCCCGTCACCATGTGCTTGGCACCGAGATAGAGGAACGGGATGAGATGAACCCCCGTGACCTCCTGGATATAGCCCTTGTCGCCGAGCGTGACGGCATGGGCGAGGGCCGTTTCGACCCAAGCGAGAGAGAGCGCGACGACGAGCAGGAGCATGGACGCGCGCCGCGCGGCCGGTAAGCATGTCATGTGTATTCCTATGTCTGAACAGTCTGATGGTGCGCCGATAAGGCGCGGTTTCGGGCTCTGTTCAGACGAGGCGCGGCGGGCGCCTCGGACTTTCCGGCGTTAGGTGTCGAAAGCCTTCGCTAAACGCGCATCGTGCCTGGCCGGGAAGCGGTTTCGGAGCACTGTCCGCTCGGCAAACCAAGGCGTGAAGCTGATGGTCGTGATCCGCCGGGTTATGGCCCCCAAGGGGCCCGCTCTGGTGATCGTGTGGGGCTTCGTCATGGGCATGGCCCTGCGCGGCAACCTTCTCGGCCATGTCCACCGTCATCGAGGCGGCGACCTCATGCGCCGCAGGACCATGGGTCAGGATGACGACAAGGGGAGCAACGACCATCGCAAAGACTGTGGCCAGCACCACCATGGTGCGGGCTGCGTGCCATGTCCTGCGATGGAAGGGCGTCTTGCCCATACGCTGCAGTCTCTTGTGTTGCCATATCCCCCCAGGGGGGATATTGAGTGTATATGACACAGCCCCATCGGCACGCAACCCATCCCGGTATCGTCAAGCGGCTGAAGCGCGCTGAAGGCCATCTGCGTCACGTTATCGGCATGATCGAGGAGGGTCGGCCCTGCGCCGACATCACGGTGCAGCTCCAGGCCGTGGAGAAAGCGGTTGTTGCCGCCAAGCGTACCCTTATCCACGATCATATCGACCACTGCCTTGGCGCCGGCGGCGAGTCGGACCTCGTCGAGATGAAGGCACTCGCCAAGCTGCTTTAGGCCCTAGCCCGCCATGCTCACCGTTCTCTCCAACCGCACCTATCGCCACCTGTTCGCGGCGCAGGTCATCGCCCTCGTCGGCACGGGACTCGCGACCGTGGCGCTGGG
>JAKSBE010000531.1 GCA_022361275.1 Kiloniellales bacterium | reverse complement strand
ATCGAGGGCAGCCAGGAGGCGCCCGCACGCAAGCGCCGGAGAGGCCGGAGAGAAGGTCAATCCCGACGGAACCATTGTACCGGTGGCTCTGGGCGGCCATCTTTTTCTGTTTCTGGTACTGCACGTCTTGGCCTACAAATACGGGGCCGCACCGGGCCAAGGGCGCCGCAAAAAGCACGTTGATGACGACGGACAGACCTGGACCTACCACGACGGGATCGCCGATGTGGGGGCCTCTGGGGCGGTCGCAGAGGGGGTGGCAGAGGCTTCGGTGGCAGCGGAGGCGGCTTCGGCGGCGGTGGCAGTTTCGGAGGCGACTGGGCATCGGGAAGTTGGTAAACATGACATTCATCAAGGACGAAGATAAGGCGCGGATCGCCCGGGCCATCCAGGAAGCGGAAAGCCGAACGGCCGGGGAGATCGTGACGATCATCGCGCAGGAGGCGGACGACTATCCCTTCCTGCCCCTGCTCTGGGCGGCCGGGGCCGCGCTTCTGGCGCCCCTGCCCCTGGTGCTTCTGGACCTGCCGTTTTCGGCCCTGCAGGTCTACCAGATCCAGATCGTCGTCTTCCTCGGCCTCGGGCTGCTGTCCCGCTGGCGGCCGATCAAGATGCGGCTGATCCCGCGGTCCGTGAAACGGCAGCGGGCCGGCCGCCTGGCGCGGTCGCAGTTCGTCGAGCAGGGCCTGCACCACACAGAGGGCCGCTCGGGGATCATGATCTTCGTCTCGGTGGCCGAGCGCTACATCGAGATCATGGCCGACCAGGGCATCAACGACCGGGTCCCGCCCGGATCCTGGGACGGCATCGTCCGCGACTTCGTCGCCAAGGTCCGAGCGAAGCAGACCGCCGATGCCTTCGTCAGCGCCGTGGAGCGCTGCGGCGCCCTGCTGGCCGAGCACTTCCCGGCCGAGCCGCGCAACCCGGACGAACTGCCCAACCACCTGGTCGAGCTGTAGGAAGCCGCAAGATCCCGACCTGCAACCGCCCTCCCGCTTCGACAAGCTCAGCGTGAGGGCGAACGCTGAGCTGACCGCCTCATCCTGAGACTGTCGCCTCATCCTGAGCTTGTCGAAGGATGAGGCCGCCCGGCCCGAAGCCTTTCCTCGGCAGCTTCGCCCTCAGGTCACGCGCAGGCGCGCCAGGGCCGTGCGGATCGGCTCCGGTATGGGCGTCGGGCGCATGCCGTCCCGCTCGACGAAGACGTGGACGAAGTGCCCGGTCGCGGCCGCGGTCTCCGCCCCCGCCTTGAAGAGGCCGATCTCGTAGCGTACCGCGCGGTTGCGCAGCTCGCCGACCCGCAGCCCGGCCTCGACCGGCTCCGGAAAGGCGAAGGAATCCCGGAAGCGGCAGGCGGACTCGGCGCAAACGCCGATCACCGCGGCGTCGTGGATGTCCAGCCCGCCCTCGCGGATCAGGTACGCGTTGATGACCGTGTCGAAGTAGGAATAGTAGACCACGTTGTTGACGTGGCCGTAGACGTCGTTGTCCTTCCAGCGCGTCGGGATCGTCAGGAAGTGGGGATAGCCGGCGCGGGCTTCGGCACTGCTTTCGGTCATTCCGGGCTCACAGAAGGGTCTTGAGGGCGTCCAGGGTCTCGTCGGGCTTCTCGGCCATCATCATGTGACCGCTGCCGGCGATGACCTCGACCCGGGCGCCGACGATCGCCTCGGCCAGCTTGCGGCCCGCCCGGGCCGGGGTCATGCGGTCCGCGGCGCCCAGCACCAGCAGGGCCGGACAGGCCACCGCCGCCGCGGCGGCCAGGCCGGCGTCGTAGGCGGCGCAGGCCCGCAGGTCGTTGAACAGCACCCCCGGCTTGGCGGCCTCCAGCAGGCGCGCGCCGCCGCCCATCAGCCAGAGGCCCGGCGCGGTGTTGCCGCCCAGGTGCCCGGCCGGGCCGTGCCCCCAGGAGGTCACCAGCTCGTAGGCGAGATGGGTGTTGGCCTCGGCCGCACCCAGGAGGTCGGGATGCACCGGCATGGCCGGGGCGGCGCCGAGCAGGGCGATCGCCGTCGCCGCCTGGCCGTGACGCGCGGCGCAGTCGAGGGCCACCAGGGCGCCCATGGAATGGCCGACCAGGGTCGCCGCGCCGAGGCCGGCGGCCTCTAGGAGCCGGACCACCCAGTCCGCCATGGCGTCGATCCCTTCCAGGAGCGGGCCGTCGGAGCGGCCGTGCCCCGGCAGGTCGACGGCCAGGACCGCGCGGCCGTGGTGCGCGAAGTAGCGGGTCTGCAAGGCCCAGACCGTGTGATCCATGCCGGCACCGTGCAGGAAGACCACGGCCGGCAGGCGCGGGTCGAAGGGCCGCCCCCCGGTGGCGGCGAAGACGGCCCTGCCGTCGACCTGAAGCTCCATGGCGGCCGCCGTCAGCTCTTCTGGGAGGCGCGCAGCGCCTGGCGCAGGTCCTCGACGATGTCGCCGGGATCCTCCAGGCCGACCGACAGCCGGATCATGTCCGCGCCGACCCCCGCGGCCGCGAGCTGATCGGCGTCCATCTGCTGGTGGGTGGTGCTGGCCGGGTGGATCACCAGGGTCTTGGCGTCGCCCACGTTGGCCAGGTGGGAGGCCAAGCCGCAGGCCTCGATGAAGCGCCGGCCGGCCGCGCGCCCGCCCTTGACGCCGAAGGACACGATCGAGCCGGCGCCCTTGGGCAGCAGGCGCCGGGCCAGTTCATAGTCCTCGTGGCTGGGCAGGGTCGGGTGCAGGACCCAGGACACCGCGTCGTTCTCCATCAGGAACGCCAGCACCTTCGCCGTATTGGCGACGTGGCGCTCCATGCGCAGCGGCAGGGTCTCGACGCCCTGGAGGATGTGGAAGGCGTTGGCCGGGCTCATGGCGGCGCCGAAGTCGCGCAGGCCCTCGGCCCGGGCGCGCATGCAGAAGGCCTGGGGGCCGAACTCCTCGGCGAAGTCGATGCCGTGGTAGCCGGCGTAGGGCTCGGTCAGGGTCGGGAAACGGCCGCTCTTCTCCCAGTCGAAGCGACCGCCGTCGACGATCACGCCGCCGATCGCCACGCCGTGGCCGCCCAGCCACTTGGTCGCCGAGTGCATGACCAGGTCGCAGCCGAACTCGACCGGCCGGCAGAGGTAGGGACTGGCGAAGGTGTTGTCGATCAACAGCGGGATGCCGGCGCGGTGGGCGATCTCGGAGACCGCCGGGATGTTGAGCACCTCGAGCCCGGGGTTGCCCAGGGTCTCGGCGAAGATCAGGGCGGTCTCCGGCCGGATCGCCGCCTCGATGCCCTTGAGGTCGCGCGGCTTGACGAAGGTGGTCTCGATCCCGAAGCGCGGCAGGGTCAGGGCCAGGAGGTTGACGCTGCCGCCGTAGAGCGAGGCCGAGGCGACGATGTGGCCGCCCTGCCCCGTCAGGGTCGTGATCGCCAGATGCAGGGCCGCCTGGCCCGAGGCCGTGGCGACCGCGCCGACGCCCTGCTCCAAGGCCGCCACCCGCTCCTCCAGCACCGCCGTGGTCGGGTTGGAGATCCGCGAATAGATGTGCCCGGTCCGCTCCAGGTTGAAGAGCGCCGCGGCGTGGTCGGTATCGCGAAACACGTAGGAGGTGGTCTGGTAGATCGGCACTGCCCGCGCGCCCGTGGTCGGATCGGGCCGCTGTCCGGCGTGCAGGCTCAGGGTGTCGAACTTGAGGAACTTCGGATCGGCCATGGCGCTTCTCCCCTGGCGCCACCTTACAGGAAACGGTCGCAGTGGCCAGCGCCGCGACGCCTAGCCTGGGCTGCGGGCCCGGGCGCGAAGCTAAAGGGCCGGAAGACGTCTTGACCCCGTTTGAGAAACACAAGGCGTCAAAAGAAGACGGAGGGCTCTGAGCCTGGCTTTCACCGGCTCACGCCCTCCTTGTTCTTTAAAGCCTCAACCTGTCAACTTGCCGTGAGAAGGAGAGACTATGGTGCTGCCACAAAGTGGTCAAGAATGGATTCTGGCATAAGCGAAAACACGCGCAAAAAACAAGGCCGCCCGGCCAGAAAGGCCGGGCGGCAAGTCAACAGGGAGGCATTCAAGGAACGGATACACGTCAGAGCGACGTGCCAGGCTCCCGTGGGAGGACAGGAACCAATACCGTCACTGCCCAAAATAGTGAGCGGGTCCTAACAAATGGTTAATTTCT
>JAKSBE010000513.1 GCA_022361275.1 Kiloniellales bacterium | reverse complement strand
CTGGCTGCCCTCGATGGTCGGGGCTGGAAAGTCGTCTGCCCCAAGGGCCGGCGCTGAACGTCTTCCTTCGGCCCGCCGTTCCGGGGTCGTTCCTCGACGGTCGTCCGGTCGGGAAGGGCCCGGCCGGGGGACGGCCGGGCCCCTGTCGGTCTGGCCCCTGTCGGTCGGGCCCCTGCCGGTCTGGCCGCGGTCAAGCGGCCTTCTGCTCGATGGACTTGGTCTTGCCATCGACGGTCTTGATCGCGATCTGCCGGGGCTTCATCGCCTCTGGCACTTCACGGACCAGGTCGATGTGCAAAAGGCCGTTCTCGAGCCGCGCTCCGGTGACCTGGATATGGTCGGCCAGGTCGAAGCGGCGCTCGAAGGCGCGGCGCGCGATGCCGCGGTGCAGGAACTTCCGCTCCGCGTCCTTCTTCTCGGCCTTGCCGGAGACGACCAGGGTGCCTTCGCGGACCGTCACATCGAGGGAGTCCTCACCGAAACCGGCCACCGCCATGGAAATGCGGTAGTCGTCCTCGCCCAGCTTCTCGATGTTGTAGGGCGGATAGGAAACGGCTTGGTCGTCGATCCGCGTGGCGCTGTCGAGCAGCCGGGCCATGCGGTCGAAGCCGACGGTGGAACGGAACAGGGGGGTCAGGTCGAAACTATGCATCGCCACATCCTCCTTGAGCGATATGGTTAAACCGGGTCCGCCGCTATCGGCCGGACCGGATCATGTCTGTTCCCACGGAGACCCTGCATGAGGCATTCTCCGGGAACACACGCCATATGGGAGGGCGTTGCTTGTTTTTCAATGGGTTCCGCGCGAAGCGCGCCGTCGTACCAAGGGAATCTTAAGCGGCGGACGTCATAGTCAGGTCATTCTCTGGTGTGATGGTTTGAAATCCGGGACATTTCGTGTGCCGGACTTCGGGAGCTGAATCAGACGAGAACACGGCGAATATCCGGCCTTGATTCCTTAATCCTTGTTGCGAGTCCATTTTGTCCGACCAGCAGCCAGCGGTGGCGTTCTTCGACAGCACCTACGAGGAGGCCCTGGGCCTGGCCCGCGAGCTGCGGGACCACATCGCGGCCGAGGGCGGCCAGGGCCGGCCCGCGCCGGAGGCGTATCATGCCCGCCTCCACGGCAGCTGCGAGTGTCTGCGCATGACCGCCCGCCTGACCCAGGTCATCGCCTGGTTCCTGGTCCAGAAAGCCGTCCACGCCGGCGAACTGAGCCGCGAGGACGCCCGGGCAAGCCACCGCCGGCTCGGCGGCCAGGAGGTCTGCGAGCCCGGCCGCGAACTGAAGGGCGCCGAACTGCCGCCGACGCTTGCCGACCTGCAGAGGCGCACGGCAGACCTCTATGCCCGCGTGGCGCGTCTGGATGCCATGATGAATGCGTGAAGGCCGCGGCGCGGCGGCCCGGGGCTACTTAATCGCCCTTGAGACCCAAGCCCTGGAAACGCTTGTTGAACTTGGCCAACTGGCCGCCGGTGTCGACCAGGCGATGGACGCCGGTCCAGGCCGGATGGGTCTTGGGGTCGATGTCCAGGCGCAGGCTGTCCCCGGGCTTCCCATAGGTCGAGCGGGTCGTGAAGCTGGAGCCGTCGGTCATGACGACCGTGATCTCGTGGTACTCGGGGTGGATCCCGTCCTTCATCGTCCTGCTCCTTCAGAGGCGGCGGGTGTATACCTGAGCCAGCCGAGCTTGGCAAGGGCCCCAAAATGAGGCTTCCGTCGGGGCTCCCTGGGCCGGGCGGCCCCTTGTGGTTTCCAGGAGTCATCGGCCGCCTCGAGGTTGCCGAGGGGCAGGCCTTGGGCTAGGGATAGCTGCCGTGCATCCCCGGAAGGACTATGCATCCAAGGACCGATCGACAAGAGGATAGGACGGCTCCTCGCCTGGAACGGGGCGCCGGATGAGCGATTCCGGTGGGACGGGACGCCGGATGAGCGGTGCCGGAGTCAGCACGAACAAGCCCGAGGAGCGACCGCGCAGCCGGCGCCTGAGCGAGCTCGGCCACCTCTGGCGCTATGTCCGTCGTTATCCCTGGCAGCTCACCGGCGCCTTCATAGCCCTGGTGATCGCGGCGGGGACGGTCCTGGCCATGGGCGTCGGCCTGCGTCGCCTGGTCGACGACGGCTTCGCCGGCGGCAACGCGGCGCTGCTTGACCAGGCCGTCTTCGTGCTGTTCGGCGTCACCCTGGTGCTCGCCGCCTCCAGCTTCGTCCGCTTCTATCTCGTCTCCTGGATCGGCGAGCGGGTGGTCGCCGACATCCGCAGGGAGGTCTTCGACCACGTCATCACGCTGCCGCCCTCCTACTTCGAGATGACCCGCACCGGGGAAGTGATCTCGCGCCTGACCACCGACACCACGGTCCTGCAGGTCGTGGTCGATTCGACGGTCTCGATCGCGATCCGCAACGCCTTGCTGCTGATCGGCGGCACCGTGCTGCTGATCGTCACCAGCCCGAAGCTGACCGGACTGGTCTTTCTCGTGGTGCCCCTGATCCTGCTGCCGATCCTGATCTACGGCCGCCGGGTCCGGCGGCTCAGCCGCATCACTCAGGACCGGGTCGCCGACATTGGCGTCTACATCAACGAATCCATCGGCGAGATCCGCACCGTGCAGGCCTTCGGGCACGAGCCGGAGGACCGCAAGAGCTTCGCCGGCCGCGTCGAGGACACCTTCCGGGCCGCGGTCGCGCGGATCCGGGCGCGGGCTCTCTTGACCGCCGCGGTCATCATCTTCGCTTTCGGGGCGATCAGCGTGATCCTCTGGATCGGCGGGCACGACGTGCTGTCCGGCCGGATCTCCGGCGGCGAACTCTCGGCCTTCGTATTCTACGCCGTCGTGGTGGCCGGATCGATCAGCGCCCTGAGCGAGGTCGTCGGCGACCTGCAGCGGGCGGCCGGCGCCACCGAGCGGCTGCTCGAGCTGCTGTCGACCCGGCCGGAGATCTCCGCGCCGGCGCAGCCGCGTCCGCTGCCCCTGCCGGCATCCGGCGCGGTCGCCTTCCGCAACGTGGAGTTCCGCTATCCCGCCCGGCCCGATCAGGCGGCGCTGCACGGCTTCGACGCCGAGATCCAGCCGGGCGAGAAGGTCGCTCTGGTCGGGCCCTCCGGCGCCGGGAAGTCGACGGTCTTCCAGTTGCTGCTGCGGTTCTACGATCCCCAGGACGGCGTGGTGCTGCTCGACGGCGTCGACCTGCGCGACGCCGAGCCCGCTGCGCTGCGCGCCCGCATCGGCCTGGTGCCCCAGGAGCCGGTGCTGTTCTCCGCCAGCGTTCTGGACAACATCCGCTACGGCCGGCCCGAGGCCTCCGAGGCCGAGGTGCGGGCCGCGGCCGAGGCGGCCAACGCCCTGGCCTTCATCGAGGAACTGGCGCAAGGCTTCGGTACCGACCTGGGCGAGCGGGGCGTGCGGCTCTCCGGCGGCCAGCGCCAGCGCATCGCGCTGGCCCGCGCAGTGCTTCGCGATCCGGCGGTGCTGCTGCTCGACGAGGCGACCAGCGCCCTGGACGCCGAGAGCGAGCGCAACGTGCAGCAGGCCCTCGACCAGTTGATGTCCGGCCGCACGACCCTGGTCATCGCCCACCGGCTGGCGACGGTGCTCAAGGCCGACCGGATCCTGGTCCTCGACCAGGGTCGCATCGTCGAAAGCGGCCGCCACGCCGAGCTGGTCCGCCGCGGCGGCCTCTACGCCCGCCTGGCCGCCCTGCAGTTCGAGGACGCCGCGCTGCTCCGCGGCGGCGATGCCCACAGCGAGGCGGCGGCCGGTTAGGACCCTCGGGCCCCGTAGTCCCGAGCCTCTGAATCGCAGCACAGCGGAGCGGTCTAACCCGCAAACCTCACGACAGGAGAGAAGCCGAGGGCGATGAGTGGCCGGGAGGCGGGTGCCGAGGATGGGCGCGCATCTTTGTCCGGCGGTCTTGCCGGTTCTGCGATTTTCGGTCTGTCGTCGATGTCGTGGTGGCGCGGGTTTCGGGGGCCTGCGGCTTTACCGGGCCGCTTCTCAGATTCTTGCGGCCGATGCCTCCCTCAGTGAGACTTGCGGGTTAACTCACCTAAAGGAGTGCGCAGAAGTGCTTTCAGATCAGGAAAAGAAAGAGCTGAAACGCCAAATAAAATCAAATCAACATGAAGTTTTCTTGGTATCGATCGATGAGATGGACGCAATCGTTCGATCGTCGTCTAAAGGAGATTTGCCGCATATCAAAAATGCATGGCAAAAGTTAAAAGGGAAAGCACAAGCTGGAGCGAACTATTATGCTGCGGCAGGCGACTTGAGAACCTTAAGTAAGCTCGTCGACGATCTTGGCGGGCTCACTACCAGAGCTTACGTCAAGGTTTATGGTGGAAAACCTCACATCATTTTGAAGGGGCGCCCTGGGCTGCGACGTATTCTGACTGGCACGAAGTACGGGATCAAGAACCCGAAGGTCATCACAATGGGATTGGGTAGAGCCGGCGCAATACACGCGGCGAAGTCTGGGGGTATTCTCACTATCGTATTGCTTTCCGCCTATCGGGTGGCAGACTATTTTCTAACTGACAACGCAACGTTAAGTCAGCTGATAGGTTCTTTGGCCACTGACGTGGTTAAGGTCGGCATCGCGACAGGCGCATCAATCGCAGTAGCTTCTGCATTTGTTGGACTGGGCTTTGCTATAGCGGTAGGACCAATTGCGGCGGTCATTGCGGTCGGGATCGCAACATCCCTGGCCTTGGATATTTTAGACGATCACTATGGCATTACAGATCGAGTCATAGCTGGGTTGGACGACATTGGTGAAAATATGCAAAACGAGATCGAAAGCGTGAAACAAAGCTTTTACCAAAAGGCTGGTAACTTGGCGGACTCGGTATTCGATTATGCCGTTGATTCTGCCAGAGCTGTCTTAATAAATACGGCGAAGCATGCCTTGGATAGATTTCTTTCCAGAGGGCCGAGGATTCGATAATGAACGAGGGGCAAAGTTCTTCACTCCTGGTGCGGATTTTATGTGTGGCCCTTTTTTTAGTACTGGCTTTTGGGGCGCTCGCTTGGTTTTTTATCAGCGCCGCTGGACTCATATCCCAATTTCTTATCGAAAATCCGGTTGTCGGGTTTGATAAAGGATCTATGTATATGCTCGGCTGCGGGCTTGTTCTTCTCTTGTTGGCGATTGGAGGGATGATGCAAGGGGTCTTCGGGTTGGAGTTGACGCCGAAAAAGGCGACTCTTTTTTCCCGCGGTATAGTGGTCGGCCTAATTTTAACGTTTGCTTTTCCTCATATGACTCATTACGTGGTAGATATATACGCATACAAAAAACATTACAGTGTTTGCGACGATGCTACTCGCCGCAGGCGTCTGTACAGTAAATTCTACTACACGGAAAGCAAGGCAGCTTGTGAGAAGTTGGTCAGCGAAAAAGAAATAAGAAAAGGCTCACGCGGACGCTGAAAAGCGCGCCGCTTGGCTTGATCTAGTGTAAAAAGATTCTACCAAAAGTCTGGTAACTTGGCGGACCTGGTATTCGATTATGCCGTTGATTCTGCCAGAGCTGTCTTAATAAATACGGCGAAGCATGCCTTGGATAGATTTCTTTCCAGAGGGCCGAGGATTCGATGATGAACGAGGGGAAAAGTTCTTCACTCCTGGTGCGGATTTTATGTGTGGCCCTTTTTTTAGTGCTGGCTTTTGGGGCGTTCGCTTGGTTTTTTATCAGCGCCGCTGGACTCATATCCCAATTTCGTATCGAAAATCCGGTTGTCGGGTTTGATAAAGGATCTATTTATATGCTCGGCGGCGGTCTTGGCCTTCTCTTGTTCGCGATTGGAGGGATGATGCAAGGGGTCTTCGGGTTGGAGTTGACGCCGAAAAAGACGACTTTTTTTCGCGCGGTCTGTTAGTCAGCATAGTTTTAATGTTTACTTTTCCTCATATGACTCATTACGTGGTAGATAGATATGCACACAAAAAACATTACAGTGTTTGCGACGATGCTACTTACCGCTGGCTCCTGTACAGTAAATTCTACTACACGGAAAGCAAGACGGCCTGTGAGAAGTTGGTCAGCGAAAAAGAAATAAGAAAAGGCTCACGCGGACGCTGAAAAACGCGCCGCTTGGCTTGCTCTCCAGTCTCCCGATGGCCGGCCTCGGCGGTGGCCATGTCTTCACGACAGGGCCTTGGACAGGAACGGCAGGCTCGCGTCCATGCGATAGTCGACCGCCGAGTGGTTGTCGTCGAACTCCTCGTAGACGTGGTCCACGCCGGCGGCGACGAGCTTGCGATGCAGGCGGCGCGCGCCGTAGACCAGATTGTACTGATCGACCTTGCCGCAATCGATCCATAGACCTTTCAGGGTCTTGAGGTCCGCGGCATGCCGCTCGGCCAGCAGGACCGGGTCCCACCGCTGCCAGGCGGCCCAGCGCTCCGCGATGACTTCGCAGGTCTCGGGGTCGACCGGAAGCCGAATGCCGCAGAAGGCCTCCGGATCCGGATCGTAGGTCGCCGCCATGGCCAGGGTCATGAGATTGTGGATGTCCTTGCCGTTCCACTTCGGTCCGGCCTCGAAGTCGGTCACGAACGTCTCGATCGATCCCTCCTTCTTGGCGAGCGCGCGCAGAAGGCTCGGCATTTCCGGCAGGTAGCAGAGCTCGAAGGCCATGTCTCCGGAATGGCAGGCCGCCGCGGCCCAGCAGTCGGCATGGCGCATCGCGTGCACGATGGCGCCGTAGCCGCCGGAGGACTTGCCGAACACGCCGCGCCGGCCGCGACCACCGCAGCCGAAGCGCTCTTCGACGACCGGCAGCATTTCCTCGATCAGGAAGGTCTCCCAATGCCCCATGGCGTCCGAGTTGACGTACTGGTTGCCGCCGAGACGGGTGAAGCAGTCCGGAAAGGCGACGACGACCCGCGGCATCGCCTCCGCCGCGATCAGGCGATCCAGCCGTTCCGGCAGGTTCTCGCCGAAGTTCCTCCAGTTGACGTGCGCCGGGCCGCCCGCCGTGAAGCCGACCAGGTCGACCAGCAGCGGCAGGCCTCGGCCGTCGTGTCCGTGGGGGAGGTAGACCACGACCTCGCGCCGGCCGGGATCGCCGAGCAGGTTCGATTGCAGCGCGGTGGAGTCGACGGTCAGGCGATGGAGGCTGCCGGCCGGTGTCTCGTGGTTTCTGCGCATCTAGGACCTTCCCTAAGATCGGACTGCCGTCGCCGCGGCATCGGGCCGCCCAGCGTAACCCGACGGGCCCGGAGGAGTCTCTCGGTGGAAGTCGATCGGGCCGGGCCGGGCTGCTCTAACTCTATGGAATAGATCAAGCTGCGTTTAACTGAATCCAATTAGACGCAGCTTGATCTAGCGCTGCGTGAACTTCAGTTCGATGCGACGGTTGCGGCGGAAGGCGACTTCGTCGTTGCCGGTGTCGATCGGCTGGAACTCGCCGAAGCCGGTGGCGGCGAGGCGCCGGGCCGGCACGCCCTCGCCGATCAGGAAGCGCACGACGGAGATCGCGCGGGCGGTGGACAGCTCCCAGTTCGAGGGGAACTCCGCGGTCGAGATCGGCCGCCGGTCGGTATGGCCATCGACACGCAGGACCCAGTCGATCTCGTCCGGGATCTTGCGGGAGATCTCGTTCAGGGTGTTGGCCAGACGTGACATCTGGACCCGGCCGCCCGAGCCGAGCGCCGCGGAGCCGGTCTCGAAGAGGATCTCCGACTGGAAGACGAAGCGGTCGCCGACCACCTGGATGTCCGGGCGATCGCCCAGCACCTGGCGCAGCCGGCCGAAGAATTCGGAGCGGTAGCGCGCCAGCTCCTGGACCTTGGTCGCCAGGGCCACGTTGAGCCGGCGACCGAGGTCGGCGATCTGCACTTCCTGCTCCTTGTTCTTGGCCTCCGTCCGGTCCAGCGCCTCGCTGAGCTGGGCCAGTTGCTGGCGCAGCGCCAGGATCTGGCGATTGAGCAGCTCGGCCTGCACCTGGGCCTCCTCGGTCAGGGCCACCTGCTCGGAAAGCTGTGTGTTGAGCCTCTCTTTCTCCGCCTCGGCGAGGGCCAGATCGCCCTTGGAGGCCGCGAGCTGCGCGCGCAGGTCGTCGCGCAGGCTCTTCAGGATCGCCAGCTCGGCGAGCTGCGCCTCGATCTTCTCCTTGTCGGCCTCGATGGTCTTGTAGGCGTCCTCGAGCTCTCCGCTGACCTGGGAGCTCGAGGAGACCGCCTGGTCGAGCCGGGACGAGAGGTCGTCGCGCTCCCCGGCCAGACGCGAAAGCTGGTTGCGCAGCTGGTCGCGCTCCTCGGTCAGGCTCGAGACCTGACCGCTCAGCGTCTCGCGGGCGCTCAGCGAGGTGTTGAGCTCTTCCGAGATCTCGTTGAAATCGCTCTGCAGCCGGAAGCTCTCGGCCCGCTCGAGGGCCAGCAGCTCGCCCAGCTCGGCGACCTGGCGCTGGAGCCGCTCCAGGGCGGCGTCGCGGCCGGAGAGGGCGGTCGACAGGAAGTACTGCGCCACCATGAAGACCATGAGGACGAAGATCACCACCAGCAGCAGGGTCGAGAGCGCGTCGACGAAGCCGGGCCAGATGTTGACCGACCGCTGACGGCCCCGGCGCTCCAGCGCGAACATCGGCTAGCGGGCCTCCGAGTCCTCGGCCAGCGCGGCGATGGTTCGGGCGAGAAGCCGGATCTCGCTGCGGATCTCCTCGACGGCCTTGTTGCGGCCGCTCGCGGCTTCCTGGACCAGGCGGCCCATGTGGTGGTCGAGATTGCGCAGATGGTCGCGGCTGGCATCGTCCAGGCCGCCGACCCGGGTGCCGTTGACCTCGGCCAACTGGGAGAGCACCGGGCGCAACTGGGCCTGGCTCTCGGCCAGGCGGGTCAGAATCGACTGCTCGCTGCGCAGCTGATCGGTGAGGGTCGCCAGCCGTTCGGCCAGGACCTCGAGGCTGTGGTCCATGTTGAGGCGGCTTTCCTCGGCCTTGGCCATGGTCCGCTGAAGCGAATCAAGGCTATCGGCGGTCTGCTCGAGCAGTGCCTGGATGAAGGCCGGCACCGGCTGGTCGCCGTCGGCCAGGGGACCGCCGCCGGTCAGGCGCGTCACCTCGGACAGCCATTCCTCCAGCTCGTTCACGAAACGGTTGTGGGCCTGGGCCGCCTGCAGCTCCAGGAAGCCGAGGATCAGCGAGCCGGCCAGTCCGAAGAGCGAGGAGCTGAAGGCCGTGCCCATGCCGGACAGGGGAGTCTCCAGGCCCTGCTTCAACTGGTCGAACATGGCCGTGGCGTCCCCGGTCCCGCCGCTGAGGCCGGAAATGGTGGCGCCGACCGCGCCGACCGTCTCCAGCAGGCCCCAGAAGGTGCCCAGCAGCCCGAGGAAGATCAGCAGCCCGATCAGGTAGCGGGACATGTCGTGGGACTCGCTGATCCGGCTCTGTATGCCGTCGAGCAGCGAGCGCATGGACAGCGCCGACAGCCGGATCCGCCCGGTGCGCTCGCCCATCATGGTCACCATGGGGCCCAGCAGCTTGGGCGGCCGCTCGTCGCTGGTCGCGCCCGGCATGACCAGGCTGCCGCTCTTCTCGCGGATCAGTCGTTGCAGCCAGTTCACCTCCGGGTTCAGCATGATGACCTGCCGGAGGCTGTAGCCGATGCCGAACACCAGGACGCCGAGGATCACGCCGTTGAGCACGGCGTTCGCGGAGAAGGCCTCCTGGAGGCGGGGGTAGAGGACCGCGCAGATACCGCCGACCACCAGCAGGAAGATCGCCATTCGGGTCAGGTAGCGGTAGGGCCGAGTGATCATGTCTGTTCAGGCCTTGGCAGCTTCCAGATTCATTCGGCGCCGGGGATCCCTGGAACGACGGCCGGTACCGCGAGAGGGCACCACACAAAGGCGATGGCGCGGCCAACGACTCGGCGCCACCGAGAGAATAGCAGATTCGGGCCGAGGAAAGGCCTCCAGAAGCTTCAAGCCCCTTCCCTTGCTTCTCGCCTCAGACTGAGGCCGCAGTGAGGCAGAACTGTGGCGTCCCCAAAGGGCAAGAACTCATCAGGACCTGCAGCACCGCTCGACCCGATCCGAGCCGGGTTTGACCTGCTGCGCGACACCCGTAACTGGACACGTCAACGGACTTGAGCAAAACGGATACTCTAGGGAGTCACCAGTTCGTAGTCGATGCGCTCCACAGGGCCTTCGGCGGCCTGGTCGCCCAGGGGCCGGAGAAAGACCTTTTCCGCCTCGACGCCCAGCGTCTCCAGATAGCCCCGGGCGACAAGGCCTCGGCTCAATGACAGGCGCCTCGGGTCCCGGCCCGTCGCGTAGGCCCGCAGCTCGACGGCTTCGGCCTCCGCGGCCAGCAGGCGGCCGGCCACGCCCTCCAGCACGCCGCGTGCCTCCGGCGACAACTGCGTGGAGCCGGCCTCGAAGAGGATCCGGCCCTTCAGCGGCACCTCGACCGGCGTCCGGGCCGAAATCTGGCTGTCGGTCTCTTTCGCGGCGGGCGCGGCGGGGCCGAGCCGCTTTTCCGGTTCGGGGGCGGCGGCCACCGTCGCCGGTGGCGCGGCGTCATCGCGCGCCGCCGGCGTGGCGGCGCCTGGCGGCGCCGGCGGCTCCGGTACCGGCGGCGCGGTGATCCTGCCGGACCTGGACGCCTCGCGCGTGGCCGCTTCCGCCAGCTCTCCCAGAATCGCGGCCGGGGCCGGCGGTGCCCCGGCAGGACCCTGGGCGAGCGGGGACGCGGGAGCCGCGATCTCCGCTGTCGACGGGGGGGCCTCGGCGCTGCCGGGGGGCTCCGCCGGCAAGGGCGCCGGCACCTGGCCTCCCGCGGTCTCCGATCCCAAGGCGCTTGCGGCCGTTTCCTCGTCCGGGGGGGGCGTTGCGGCGGTCTCCGCCGGCCGCGCCGGGACATCCCGGGGTCTGACCGCCTCTGCCTCGCTGCGGCGGCCGCCGGAGCGCCCTCCTTCGAGGGCCTCGAGCTCGGAGGTCAGGACGCTGGGTGCCGGGGGCGCCTGCGTCGGCGCGGCCGGCCCGGCTTGTCCCGGGGGGACGACGTAGAGGCGGCTCCGGAGTTGCCAGGACGGGGGCGCCTGCAAAAGCGGGCGTGGCTGTCGCGCGTTGCGCGGGCTGGCCGCGGCGCGCCCGGCCGCAAGGCGTTCCAGAAGCTCTGTATTGACGTAGACGGCGGTCGGCTCGGCCGGGCCGCCGTCGTCCTGGGCCAAGGCCGACAGCGAGGCGGAGGTCGACGGCAAGACCAAGATCAGGAGCACCCCCGCGCGCCGGGCGAAGCTGCCGGGTCCCGGGCGGCCGTCCTCGAGGCCGAGGCCGGCCTGCGCCGGACGTTCTGTCCCTGATCCCGATCCTGCACGCTTCGGCATCTTGTCCGGCCGCGCTCCCTGCGTTTTAGTTCCTTGATTTCCAAACTAATCCGACGAGGCGTCCGGCGGCAAGTGCCGGCGCCCGGAACCGCGTCGGCGCGATGGCGACCTCCGCCCGGGATCAGCCCTTCAGCAACTTCATCAGGTCGGGGTGCAATTCGCCGTTCGCGGCAAGCAGGCTGCCGCTGTCCAAGGTGAGGCCGCGACCGTCCATCTCGGTGACGAAGCCCCCGGCCTCGCGGACCAGGAGCCAGCCGGCGGCGAAGTCCCAGGCCGAGAGGCCCCACTCCCAGAAGCCGTCGAAGCGGCCGGCCGCGACGTAGGCGAGGTCGAGGGAGGCGGTGCCCCAGCGCCGGACGCCCGCAGTGGCCGCCATGGCCCCGGCCAGCTCCCGCGTGAAGCGGGCGGCGTCGCCGCGGCCCTGGAAAGGAATGCCGGTCGCGAGCAGGCAGTCGCTCAGGCTGCGGCGGCCGGAAACCCGAAGCCGCTGGTCGCCGAGGTAGGCCCCGATGCCCTTTTCGGCCCAGAACAGCTCTTCCTTGATCGGGTCGTAGACCACGCCGGCGGTGATCTCGCCGCGCTCTTCCAGGGCAATGGACACGGCGAAGTGGGGCAGCCCGTGCAGGAAGTTGGTCGTCCCGTCCAGCGGGTCGACGATCCAGCGCTGATCGGCCTCTGGGTTATCGTGCCGGGTCCCGGACTCCTCCATCAGGAAGCCGAAGCCGGGGCGGGCCTTGGCCAACTCCTGGCGCAGGGTTTCCTCGGCGCGCAGATCTGCCGCGGAGACGAAGTCCGAGGGTCCCTTGCGGGAGACCTGCAGGTTCTCGACCTCGCCGAAATCCCGCCTGAGGCCGCGCGCCGCCCGATCGGCGGCCCGGACCATGACGTTGATGACCGCCGATCGCCTGGGCATGTGCCGCGCCTAATCCTTCGCGCGTTCGACGTAGGAGCCGTCCGCCGTGTTGACCACGACCCGGGTGCCAGCCTCGATGTGCGGCGGGACCATGGTCCGGGTGCCGTTCTCCAGCACCGCCGGCTTGTAGGACGACGAGGCGGTCTGGCCCTTGACCACGGGATCGGCCTCGGCGATCTCCATCACCACGGTGTCGGGCAGCATGACGCTGATCGGCTCGCCCTCGTAGGATTCGATGGTGACCTCCATGCCGTCCTGGAGGAAGCGCATCGGCTCGCCGACCAGATCCTGGTTCAGGGTGATCTGCTCGTAGCTCTCGTTGTCCATGAAGGTCAGCATCTCGCCGTCGGCGAAGAGATACTGATAGGGCTTCTGATCCAGGCGCACCCGCTCCACGGATTCCGAGGAGCGAAAGCGCTCGTTCAGCTTGGTGCCGTCGCGGATGTCCTTGAGCTCGACCTGCAGATAGGCCCCGCCCTTGCCGGGCTGGGTGTGCTGGATCCGGACCGCCCGCCACAGGCGGCCCTTGTGCTCGACGACGTTGCCGGGGCGGATTGCGTTGCCGTTGATCTTCATAGGTCTGATCCGGGGGGCTGTTCCGGGAAATCTCGGCTCTCGAAAGGCGCGCGGAAGCTAGCAGTTCAGTCCCTGCCAGGCAATTGCCCGGAGGACGCGCCAGCGCGCTTTCTCGCGTTGTCTACGAGATGAGGGATCAGGCTCCGGAAAGCCAGTCTCGACAGGCGATCTCCGGCGCCGCCTCGGCCCCCAGGTCGAGCGCCTTCAAGGGCCCGGTCACGAGCGCGGCGCCTTCGCCGTCGCAGATCCCGGCCAGCCGCGCCGCCACCCTGCGCGGGCCGGTGAAGCGCAGGGCCGGCAGGCCCTGGCCGAGCGCCGCCAGCACCAGACCGGGCTTGTCGCCGCAGTCGAGCAGGCCGATGACCTCGACGCCGGGCCGCTCGGCCTGCGCCGCCCGCAGCAGCTCGCGAAACCACAGGACACCGGCGTAGCCGGCGGCGCCCGGGGCCGAGGCCAGGACCACGCCGCAGCCCGCCGCCTCGGCGGCCGCGAGGGCGATCCGGGCGTCTTCCAGACAGTGGACGATGACGGCCTTTTCTTTCATGTCAGGCTGCATACATACAGCAGAGGAGTCGCTTCAAGCTCGCCAATCCGCAAAAAAGCACGGGAGATCCGCGACCATGGCCGAGCATGAGATCAACGGCGATCTGTCGAAGCTCGCGGTTGTTCACACGGCCGACATGGCATGGCAGGCGAGCCCGAGCCCCGGCGTCTGGCGCAAGCGCCTTGACCTGAGCGGGCCGGCGGAGGCCGGGCGGGTCACCTCGGTGGTGCGCTACGGCGCCGACAGCCGCTTCCGCCAGCATCCCCACCCCGACGGCGAGGAGATCCTGGTCCTCGAAGGCGTCTTCTCCGACGAGCGCGGCGACTATCCGGCCGGCACCTATCTGCTCAACCCGGAGAGCTTCAGCCACGCGCCCTTCTCGCGCGGCGGCTGCGTCCTCTTCGTCAAGCTGCGCCAGTATCCGGGCGCGGACCGGCGGCAGGTGACCATCGACAGCAAGGCCGCCGCATGGCGGGACGGCGAGGTTCCCGGTCTCCAGGTCCTGGAACTCTACGGCGAAGCGCAGCACCCGGAGCGGATCCGCATGCTGCGCCTGGAGCCGGGCGCGGTCCTGGAGTCCCAGGTTTATCTGGGGGGCCAGGAGATCTTCGTCCTCGAAGGTGGGCTCGAAGTCGGGCTCGAAGGCGCGCTGGAGAACGGCGAACCCAGCTACCGGACCGGCAGCTGGGTCCGCTATCCGGCCGGCAGCCGCCACGCCCTAAGAAGCGACGGCGGCTGCCTCTTCTACGAGAAGACCGGGCACCTGACCGTCTGAACCCGGTCAATCCTCACGGCGCGGGTGCTAGATCAGCTTGCCGAGGGCGACCGCGGTGTCGCTCATCCGGTTGGAGAAGCCCCACTCGTTGTCGTACCAGGACAGGACCCGTACGCAGGTGCCGTCCAGCACCTGGGTCTGGGTCAGGTCGAAGGTCGAGCTGGCGGCGCTGTGGTTGAAGTCGCTCGACACCAGGGGCTCGTCGTTGAGCTCCAGGACTCCCTTCAGGCGGTTGCTCTCGGCGGCCTCGACCATGGCGGCGTTGACCGCCTCTGCGGTCGTCTCCTTTTTCGCCTCGATGGTGAGGTCGATCAGGCTGACGTTCGGCGTCGGCACCCGGATCGCGGTGCCGTCCAGCTTGCCCTTGAGCTCCGGCAGGACCAGGCCGACGGCGCGCGCCGCGCCGGTCGAGGTCGGGATCATGGAGACCGCGGCGGCGCGCGCCCGGCGCAGGTCCTTGTGCAGGGTGTCGACGGTCGGCTGGTCGCCGGTGAAGGCGTGGATCGTCGTCATGAAGCCGTGCGCGATGCCGACCGTCTGATCCAGGACCCAGGCGACCGGGACCAGGCAGTTGGTCGTGCAGGAGGCATTGGACACCACGTCGTGATCCGCCGTCAGCTGGTCGTGGTTGATGCCGTAGACCACCGTCAGGTCGGCCTCGCTGCAGGGCGCGGAGACCAGGACCTTCTTCGCGCCCGCCGCCAGGTGGGCGCTGGCGGCGTCCCGCTTGTTGAAGCGGCCCGTGCATTCCATCACCACGTCGATACCGAGGTCGCCCCAGGGCAGCTTGGCCGGCTCGCGTTCGCTCAGCACCCTGGTCTCGTGGCCGTCGACCTTGATCGCGGTCTCCATGGCCTCGACCTTGCCGGGATAGCGGCCGTGGACCGAATCGTGCTTCAGCAGGTGCGCGTTGGCTTCGGCGGAGCCGAGGTCGTTGATCGCGACGAACTCGATGTCCTTGCGTCCGGCTTCCATGGCGGCCCGCAGCACGAGCCGGCCGATTCGGCCAAAACCGTTGATCGCAACGCGTAGTGCCATTGATCTCCCTTTCGTCATCAGCCTGAGTTAATGGACCATATGCGGTCGATACCGGGCATTCTGGCAGGCCCTGCGGTCCGCCATCTTGATCTGGATCGCCGGAAGGGGGACCGGGGCGAGGACGAGCGGCGCATCCCTCGTCGTCCGCGGACTTTTCCGCCCTCCTGCCCGCCCTCTTGCAGCCGCAGCCTCAGAGCCCGTTGTATCCGGTCCCCGAGGCGACCGGTCTTCCGAGAGCATCGAACCTAGGACCAGTTCCCCAGAGCCGCCTGGCCGTTCGCCCGGGCGCGTTCCAGGAAGGCGGCCTGGGCGGCGGCGAGGTTCTCCGGCTTGCCGCTCCAGGCTTTGAGCGGCGCCGCCTGCAGGGCCCGCCCGTAGGAGAAGCTGAGCTTCCAGGGCCGCCGCGCCGGCAGCTTGTTCATGGCGTTCAGATGCTGCGTGGCCAGCTCGTCGCTCTGGCCGCCGGAGAGGAAGACGATGCCGGGGACCGCGGCGGCCACGCAGCGCCGCAAGGTCCGGACCGTGCGCCGGGCGACCTCCTCGACGCCGGCCTGCTCGGGACAGTCGGCGCCCGAGATCACCATGCTGGGCTTCAGGAGGGTCCCCTCCAGGACCACGTCCTGCGCGGCCAGGGCGGCGTAGACCCGGCGCAGGGTGGTCTCGGTCACCGCCTCGCAGGCGTCGATGTCGTGATCGCCGTCCATCAGGACCTCCGGCTCGACGATCGGCACCAGGCCGGCCTCCTGGCAGACCGCCGCGTAGCGCGCCAGGGCGTGGGCGTTCGCGTCCTGGCAGGCCGCGCTGGGCAGGCCGGGGCCGATGCCGTAGGTGGCCCGCCACTTGGCGAAGCGCGCGCCCAGCTCGGCGTACTCGGCCAGGCGGTCGCGCAGGCCGTCCAGGCCCTCGGTGACGGTCTCGCCGGGGTGCAGGGCCAGGGGCTTGGCGCCCGCATCGACCTTGATCCCGGGAATCATGCCGGCGTCGACGATGATCTGCGCCAGCCGCCGGCCGTCGGCGGCCTCCTGGCGCAGGGTCTCCTCGAAGAGGATCACGCCGCTGATGTACTCGGCCGCGCCCGCGGTGGTGAAGAGCATGTTGCGGTAGTCGCGCCGGGTCTCGAAGGTCGATTCGACCCGGATGCCGTCGAAGCGCTTCTTGATCGTGCCGGTGCTCTCGTCCGCGGCGAGGATCCCCTTGCCGTCCGCCACCAGCGCCTGGGCCGTCTCTGCGAGCTGAGCGATGTTCATCCCTGTGGTATCCTTGTTGGTCTCCTGATTTTCCTCGGCCGTCGCGTTTCTAGAGCCAGCTCTTGACCCGCTCGACCACGGCGTTGGGCGTGATCTGGAAGTGCTGGTAGAGCTCGGGCGCGGGCCCGGAGGCGCCGAAGCCCTCCAGGCCGACCACCGTGCCGTCCAGGCCGACCCAGCGGTGCCAGCCGAACCAGCCCGCGGCCTCGATCGCCACGCGCAGCAGGCCGGGCCCGAGAACCTCGTCGCGATAGTGCGCCGGCTGTTCCAGGAACAGCTCCCAGCAGGGCATGGAAACCACCGCCGCGTAGATGTTCTCCTCGGCCAGCAGCCTGCGGGCCTCGAGCGCGATCTCGACCTCGGAGCCCGAGGCGATCAGGGTCACCTGCCGCTGTTCGGCCGCGGGCGCCAGGATGTAGGCGCCCCAGGCGGTGTAGTTCTCGGCGAAGGTCTCGGTGCGCAGGGTCGGCAGGCCCTGGCGCGACAGCGCCAGCACCGACGGCGTGTCCGGTGCGCTCAAGGCCAGCTCCCAGGCCTCCGCGGTCTCGATGCTGTCGCAGGGCCGGAAGACCCTGAGGTTGGGGATCGCCCGCAGCGCGGCCAGGTGCTCGACCGGCTGATGGGTCGGGCCGTCCTCGCCGAGGCCGATGGAGTCATGGGTCATGACGTAGACCACCCGCTGCGCCATCAGCGCCGAGAGGCGGATCGACGGCCGGCAGTAGTCGGTGAAGACCAGGAAGGAGCCGCCGTAGGGGATCAGCCCGCCGTGCAGCGCCAGGCCGTTCATCACCGCGGCCATGCCGTGCTCGCGGATGCCGTAGTGCAGGTAGTTGCCGCCGAAGTCCTCGGCGCTGACCACCTTGTGCGCGCCGGTCCGGGTGCCGTTCGAGCCGGTCAGGTCGGCCGAGCCGCCGATCAGCTGCGGCAGCTTCCCGACCAGAACCTCGAGCACCTGCTGGGACGAGACCCGGGTCGCGACCTTGGGGGCCTCGGTGGCCACGGCTTTCTTGAACTTGGCCAGGGCCGCCTGCCAACCGGCGGCGGGCTCGCCCTTCATGGCGGCCTCGAAGGCCTGCGCCTGCGCCGGGCCGAGCGCCACGAGGCGCTGGTCCCAGGCCCCGGCCTCGGCCGCGCCTCTCGCTCCGGCGGCGCGCCAGGTCTCGAGGATCGGGTCCGGGATCTCGAAGGGCGGGTGGCTCCAGCCGAGCGCTGCGCGGGCGCCGGCGATCTCCTCCTCGCCCAGGGGCGCGCCGTGCGAGGACGCCTTGCCCGCCTTGCTGGGCGCGCCGAAGCCGATCGTCGTGCGGCAGGCGATCAGCGAGGGCCGGTCGTCGGCCAGGGCCTGCTCGGTGGCGCGGGCGATGGCCTCGGGGTCGTGGCCGTCGATCGCCTGGACGTGCCAGCCGTAGGACTGGAAGCGCAGGCCGTGGTCGACCGAATCGGACAGCGAGGTCGGACCGTCGATCGAGATGCCGTTGTCGTCGAAGAACACGATCAGGCGCCCCAGGCGCAGGTGCCCGGCCAGGGCGGCGGCCTCGTGGCTGATGCCTTCCATCAGGTCGCCGTCGCTGGCGATGACGTAGGTCCGGTGGTCGACGACGGCGTCGCCGAAGCGGGCGTTCAGCAGGCGCTCGGCCAGCGCCATCCCGACCGCGTTGGCCAGGCCCTGGCCCAGCGGTCCGGTCGTGGTCTCGATTCCCGGGGCGAGCCCGTACTCCGGATGGCCGGCGGTGCGCGCACCGAGCTGTCGGAAGTTCTTGATCTCCTCCAGGGTCATCCCCGGGTAGCCGGTCAGATGGAGCAGGGCGTAGAGCAGCATCGAGCCGTGCCCGGCGGACAGCACGAAGCGGTCCCGGTCCGGCCAGTCGGGCCGCTCGGCATGGAACTTCAGGACGCGGGAGAACAGCACCGTCGCGACGTCGGCCATGCCCATCGGCATGCCCGGGTGGCCGCTGTTGGCCTTCTGCACGGCGTCCATGGCCAGCGCGCGAATGGCATTCGCCATATCGTTGTGAGTCGCTCCGGGCGCAGCCTCGGAGTCGGAAAGCCCTGAAGGCCTAACGTCCATTGAATGACCTGCCATTTGCTCTGATGCGGCGGGGGCCCGCACCGGTCTCCCCACGTCCTGGACCCCGACACGACCCCGGCCGGTGCCCGCCAGGCTCGATAGGGCGTCATTTGGGGTCCGACCCGACCTTGGCGGCAAGATGCCGCCACTGCCCTGGAGCGTCAACCGGCATTATCCCTAAACCCCGGCGCCCGCGCCGCGCAGTGCCGGGTTCGGTTGACCGGTGACCGCGCCAGCGCCTATCCTGCGCAACGTTGGTTTGGGGAAGAAATCTGGGATTCGGCAGCAGCGAAGATGTCCCGTCTGATCGAGGCAGCGCAGCGTCTGAAGGCGGCGACCGACGCCCTTGAGCGGGCCGCGGTCCAGGGCCCGCCTGCGGCGCAGGTCCAGGACCCGCGGCTGAGCGAGGCGCTGGCGCAGGCCCGGCGCGAGAACCAGGAACTGGGCGAGGCCGCGGATCAGGTCGCGGTGCGCCTGGATCGCGCGATCAAGCGAATCCAGAGCCTGCTGGAGACCTGACGTGGCCGAGATCACGCTGACCATCAACAACCGGAACTACGACATCGCCTGCGACGACGGCCACGAGGAGCATCTGCGCCGGCTGGGCGCCTATGTCGATCAGAGGGTCAACGATCTCGCGGCCGCGGTCGGCCAGATCGGCGAGCCACGCCTGCTGGTGATGGCGAGCCTGCTGATCGCCGACGAGCTGCACGAAGCCATGAGCAAGCTCGGCGCCGCCGGCAACGGCAACGGTGACGCCAACGGCGCGGTCATCGCCGCTTTCGAGGAACGGGAAGTCGAGGTGGCCGAGGCTTTGGAAGCCTGCGCGCAACGCCTGGAGCGCATTGCCGCGACGCTCGCGACCACCTAGATAGCGTAGTCATCGGCGGTGCTGTGGGGTGCGTCAGGCCTTTCGATCCCTGGGGCCAATACGACCCTCTCGGGAGCTGTCCCTGCCGGAGCCGTGGTTTCGGTACATGGCGCCCACCTGCGTAAGCAGGCCACAGAGGATGATATCCGGCCAACGGCTTTCGCGGCACCGCCTGTCCCTTTCGCCGAGTGCAAGTCCCGAACAGTCTTGAAGCCATGACCGAGATCCTCGAAGCCAAGGCCGCCCTGCGGCGGTCGTCGCGGCAGCGGCGGCGCGAAGCCGCGAGCGGCGGGCGCCCGGCCGCGTCGGAGGTCTGCCGGCGGTTGCTCGCTTCGCTCGTCATCCCGGCCGATTCGACGGTGGCGGGTTATTGGCCGCTGCGCGACGAGATGGACCCGCGTCCGGTCCTCTCGGCCTTGGCGGCACGAGGCCAGCGGCTCTGCCTGCCGGTCGTGGTCGAGGCGGGCGCCGCGCTCGCGTTCCGTGCCTGGCAGCCGGACGCACCTCTGGAGCCGGCCGCCTTCGGGACCCGGGTGCCGGGCCCGGACTGCCCGGCCGTCGCGCCCGACATCCTGCTGGTGCCGCTGCTCGCCTTCGATCGTCGGGGCCGTCGGCTCGGCTATGGCGGCGGCTTCTACGACCGGACCCTGGCCGCCCTGCGCGGGCGCCGGGCGATCATCGCGGTCGGCCTCGCCTTCGCCGCCCAGGAAGCGGCTGAGGTCCCGGTCGAAGCCGGCGACGAGGCGCTGGACCGGATCGTCACCGAGCGCGAGGTCGTCACGCCGGAACCCTTCGCGGCCGGGCGGGAGCGGGCATGAGGATACTCTTCCTGGGCGACGTCAACGGGCGCTCCGGGCGCGAGGTCGTGGCCGAGCATCTGCCGCGGCTGCGCCGCAAGCTCGGCCTGGAGTTCGTCATCGCCAACGGCGAGAACGCCGCCGGCGGCTTCGGCATCACCGAGAGGGTCTGTCAGGAACTCTTCGCCGCGGGCGTCGACGTCATCACCGGCGGCAACCATTCCTGGGATCAGCGCGAGGCCCTCGCCTTCATCGGCCGGGAACCGCGCCTGCTGCGGCCGCACAACTATCCCGAAGGCACGCCGGGCCGCGGCAGCGCGGTCTTCCAGGTGCCGGGCGGCAAGAAGGTCCTGGTGCTGAACGTCCTCGGCCGGCTGTTCATGGACCCGCTCGACGACCCCTTCGCCTGCGTCGAGCGGGAGCTCGCCAAGCAGCGCCTCGGCGCCACGGTCGACGCCGCGGTGCTGGACTTCCACACCGAGACGACCAGCGAGAAGATGACCATGGGCCACGTGGTCGACGGCCGGGTCTCGCTCTGCGTCGGCACCCATACCCACGTGCCCACCGCCGACGCCATGATCCTGCCCGGTGGCAGCGCCTACCTCAGCGACGCCGGGATGTGCGGCGACTACAACTCGGTTATCGGCATGGACAAGGCGGTGCCGATCGCCCGCTTCACGCGCAAGCTGCCGACCGAGCGCCTGACGCCGGCCAAGGGGCCGGGCACGCTCTGCGGCGTCTTCGTGGAAACCTCGGACTCGAGCGGCCTGGCCGAGCGCGTGGAGCCGGTCCGTGCCGGAGGCCGGCTGGCGCCCAGCGAACCGGACGGCGAAACGGAGTGAGGCCGGATCAGGCCTTGCGGCAGTCGTCCATCTGGCCGAGGAAGCGTTCGACCTCGTCCTGCAGCATCGCGGTCTGCTGGCAGAGCTCCTCCGCCAGCGGAGCCAGCGGCGGCGGCGCGCCGGCGGCCGCGGCGAGGCAGGCGTCCAAGGCGGGCAGGGCGGCCGTCTCCGCGAAGTCCTCGACCAGTGCCGCCGCCTGCTCGAGGCGCCGGTCGATCTCGGCCTGGCTCACCCTGCCCCCGGGGGGCGCGCCCTCGGACGCGAATTCCAGAAGTCCAGTCTTCGCCTGCATCTTTCCTCGCTCGCGCGGCGGTGGGATCACGACGGAACGACACGCAGTCTGACGGCTCGGACTTAAATCCGGGTAAAGCCTTCAAATTTGCGCCGAATCGCGCGGTATTGCTGGCTCCGAGCGCCCAAATGTCGCCATATTGGTTGACTATCCCTCGACGAAGTCCGAGGTTGTCCACCACAAAATATGGTAAAATTCTCGACTTCACCCCGAGATCTAGATTGGGGCGGCGATGGCCGGTCATTCACAGTTTAAGAACATCATGTTTCGCAAGGGCGCGCAGGACAAGAAGCGCGCCAAGCAATTCGCCAAGCTGTCGCGCGAGCTGACGGTGGCGGCGAAGTCTGGCCTGGCGGACCCGGACATGAACCCGCGCCTGCGCACCGCGATCGCGGCGGCGCGGGCCGCCAACATGCCCAAGGACAACATCGAGCGGGCGATCAAGAAGGCCAGCGGTGGCGACGACGACACCAGCTTCGAGGAGATCCGCTACGAGGGCTACGGGCCCGGCGGGGTCGCGGTCATCGTCGAGGCCCTGACCGACAACCGCAACCGGACCGCCTCGGAGGTGCGCGCCGCCTTCAGCAAGCACGGCGGCGCCCTGGGGGAGACCAACAGCGTCGCCTTCATGTTCGAGCGGGTCGGCTCGATCCTCTACGGCGGCGAGGTCGCAGACGCCGACGGCATCTTCGAGGCCGCCGCCGAAGCCGGCGCCGAGAATGTCGAATCCAACGCCGAGGGCCATGAGATCGTTTGCGCGCCAGAAGTGTTCTCGGAGGTACGCGACTCGCTCGCCGCGCGATTCGGCGAGCCTCGGGAAGCGGGGCTGACCTGGAAGCCGCAGACCACCGTTCCGGTCGACGAGGCCCAGGCCGACGGCCTGATCAAGCTCCTTGACTCCTTGGAGGACAGTGACGACGTGCAGCGGGTCTCGGCCAACTTCGAAATCGCCGACGAGGTCCTGGCCCGAATGACGGCCTGATCTCGTCGGTGGAGTGAAGAGGGGAGAGCATGCGGGTGGTCGGTTTGGACCCCGGGCTCCGGCGTACCGGCTGGGGCGTGATCGAGGCCGAGGGCAATCGCCTGCGCCACGTCGCGCACGGCGTGATCGAGGCCGATCCGGCGCAGTCCCTGGACCGTCGGCTGCGCGACCTGCACGAGGCCCTGCTGGAGATGATCGCGGCGCAGGCGCCGCAGGAGGCCGCGGTCGAGGAGACCCTGGTCAACCGCAACCCGGATTCGACCTTGAAGCTGGGCATGGCCCGGGGAATCGCGCTGATGACCCCCGCGCTGGCCGGTCTGCCGGTGTCCCAGTACCTGCCGCTGGTGGTCAAGAAGTCGATCGTCGGGACCGGCCAGGCCAGCAAGGAGCAGGTCGGGGTCATGGTCCGCCAGCTGCTGCCGGGCAGCGGCGTGCGCTCGGCGGATGCCGCCGACGCGCTGGCGGTGGCCATCTGCCATGTCCATCACCGGGCGACGCGCCGCCGCTGGGGCGGTCTGGCCGCGGCGACGGCGCTGGAGGAGCCGGCATGATCGGCAAGCTGACCGGCCTGGTCGACTCCACCGACGAGGATCACCTGATCCTCGACGTCGGCGGCGTCGGCTACCTGGTCTTCGCCTCGGCGCGGACGCTCGGCCGCTTGCCGGCCAAGGGTGCGGGCGTCAGCCTGCGGATCGAGACCCATGTCCGCGAGGACCAGATCCGGCTCTACGGCTTCATCGACCGCGCGGAGCAGGATTGGTTCCGCCTGATGCAGACCGTCCAGGGCGTCGGCACCCGCCATGCCCTGGCGATCCTGTCCACCCTGCCGCCGCAGGAGCTCGCCAAGGCGATCGCGGCCCAGGACAAGGCGGCGCTCGCCACGGCCAACGGGGTCGGTCCCAAGCTGGCCGGCCGGATCGTCGCCGAGTTGCGCGAGAAGGTCGACGGCATCGCGCTCGGCCCGGTGCTGGTGGCGACCCAGAACGGCGTCGAGACCGCGACCGCCGAGACCACGACCGAGGACGCGGTCTCGGCGCTGGTCAACCTCGGCTACCGGCGCAGCGAGGCCTTCGGCGTGGTGGTCGAGGCCAGCCGCCGCCTGGGCGCCGAGGCCGGGGTCGAGACCCTGATCCGTGAGGGCCTGAAGGAACTGGCGTCATGACCGATGCCCGCCCAGACCCCCGTCCGGATCCGCGTCCAGATCCGCGTCTCGTGGCGCCCGATCCCGGCGTCGGCGATCAGGCCGAGACCAGCCTGCGCCCGCAGCGCCTGGAGAACTTCGTCGGCCAGGCGCGGCTGCGCGAGAACCTTCGCGTCTTCGTGCAGGCGGCGGCGGCGCGCGGCGAGGCCATGGACCACACGCTGTTCTTCGGCCCGCCCGGGCTCGGCAAGACCACCCTGGCGCAGATCGTGGCGCGCGAGCTGGGGGTCGGCTTCCGGGCGACCTCGGGCCCGGTGATCGCGCGCGCCGGCGACCTGGCGGCGATCCTCACCAACCTCGAGCCGCGCGACGTGCTCTTCATCGACGAGATCCACCGCCTCTCGCCGGCGGTCGAGGAGATCCTCTATCCGGCCATGGAGGACTTCCAGCTCGATCTGGTGATCGGCGAGGGACCGGCCGCGCGCTCGGTGCGGATCGAGCTGCCGCCCTTCACCCTGGTCGGCGCCACCACCCGCTCGGGCCTGCTGACCACGCCCCTGCGCGATCGCTTCGGCATCCAACTCCGTCTGGAGTTCTACACCGCCGAGGAGCTGGGGGACATCGTGCGCCGGGGCGCCGCCGTCCTGGGTGCCGAGATCACCGCCGAGGGCGCCGAGGAGATCGCGCGCCGCTCCCGCGGTACGCCGCGCATCGCCGGCCGGCTGCTGCGCCGGGTCCGCGACTTCGCCGCGGTCGACGGCGTAGCCTGCATCGATGCCGAGGTCGCCGACCGCGGCCTGCGGCGGCTCGACGTGGACCGCCTGGGCTTCGACGCCATGGACCGGCGCTACCTCGGCTGCATCGCCGAGAACTACGGCGGCGGACCGGTCGGCGTCGACACCCTGGCCGTCGCCCTGGCCGAGCAGCGCGACGCCTTGGAGGAAGTGATCGAGCCCTTCCTGATCCAACAGGGCCTGGTGCAGCGCACGCCGAGGGGCCGGGTCCTGACCGCCTCGGGCTACGGCTACCTCGGCCTGCCTGCGCCCGAGCGGGCCCTGGCCCAGCTCGACCTCCTGGACCGCGACGGGGCCGGAGGCGGGGAGGCGTCGGCATGACCGAGGCCCTTTCGGGACGCTTCGACGGCGTGGAGCACGTGCTGCCCCTGCGCGTCTATTACGAGGACACCGACGCGGCGGGGATCGTCTACTACGCCAACTACCTGAAGTTCGCCGAGCGCGCGCGCACCGAGATGCTGCGCCTGCTCGGGATCCATCAGCGAAGCCTGTCCGAGGACTACGGCCTGGCCTTCGCGGTCAGGGATTGCAGCGTCGACTACCGCCGGCCGGCGCGCCTGGACGATCTGCTCGAGGTCCGCTCGCGCCTGGTCAAGCTGAGCGCCGCGGCGGCGCGGGCGGTGCAGCGCATCACCTGCGAAGGCGAGCACCTGGTCAGCGTCCGGGCGCGGATCGCCTGCATCCGTCTCGACGGCAGACCGTCGCCCATCCCGCAGCCCCTGCGTCGGGCGCTGCTCCCCTTTTGCTTTCCTGAAGAGCGGGTTTAGCCATGCCAAACGAATCGGTCGATAGCCTCACCCTCGGCGGCTCAGCCGCCAGCGATCTGACGGTCTGGGGGCTGTTCCTCGAAGCCGACATCGTGGTCAAGGCCGTCATGATCATCCTGTTGTTCTGCTCCTTCTGGACCTGGGCGATCATCTTCGAGAAGATGTCGCGCCTGCGCCGGCTGCGCTCGCGCGCCGAGGACTTCGAGGAGTCCTTCTGGTCCGGCGGGTCGCTCGACGACCTCTACGACCGCCTGGACAGCCGGCCGACCGATCCCATGTCGGCGCTCTTCGTCTCGGCCATGCGCGAGTGGCGGCGCTCGATCGCCAAGGGCCTGGCGGCCTCGGAGCAGGCCCGCGCCAGCCTTCAGCAGCGGGTCGAGCGGGTCATGGGGATCACGCTGGGCCGCGAGATGGACCGCCTCGAGCGGCACATGACCTTCCTGGCCTCGGTCGGCTCGGCGGCGCCCTTCCTCGGCCTTTTCGGCACGGTCTGGGGCATCATGAACGCCTTCACCTCGATCGCCGCCTCGAAGAACACCAGCCTGGCCGTGGTCGCCCCCGGCATCGCCGAGGCGCTCTTCGCCACCGCCCTGGGCCTGGTCGCGGCGATCCCCGCGGTCATCGCCTTCAACAAGCTGTCCAACGAGCTGGGCCGCTACGCCGCCCGCCTGGAGGCCTTCCAGGTCGAGTTCGGGGCGATCCTGTCCCGCCAGATGGACGAGGCCCGCTAGCATGGCCGGGCCCATGATGAGCCGGGGCAACGGCGGTACGCGTGGATCCCGCTACCGTCCTATGGCCGAGATCAACGTCACGCCCTTCGTCGACGTGATTCTGGTCCTGCTGATCGTCTTCATGGTGACGGCGCCGCTGCTGACCGTCGGCGTGCCGGTCGATCTGCCGAAGACCGAAGCCAAGACCATCTCCGACCCGGAGGAGCCGCTGGTCATCACCGTCAACGCCGCGGGCGAGATCTACCTCCAGGACACCCGGATCGAGATCGAGAACCTGGTGCCGCGTCTGGCCGCGATCACCGAGAACAAGCCGGACACGCGGATCTTCGTGCGCGGCGACCAGTCGATCTCCTACGGCCAGATCATGGAGGTCATGGGCACGGTCAACTTCGCCGGCTTCCGAAGGGTCGCCCTGATCGCCGAGATGCCCGGGGCGCCGGAGCCCAGGAACAATAACTAAGGCTAGCTGACCCCATGCGCAGTGGCATGATCTCCTCGACCCTGCTGCACCTGGCGGTGCTGATCGTTCTGGCGGTCGGCCTGCCGGACTTCGGCCGGGACGTGGAGGTCGCGCCGCCGATCCCGGTCGAGATCGCGACCATCGACGAATTGACCCGTCCCAAGCAGAGCGACACGGCGAATCCGCAGCCTCAGGTTGCCGAGGTCCAGGAGCCGCAGGAGATCCCCGACGCGCCGCCGCCGCCGCCGCGCCAGGCCGCGCCGCCGCCCCCGCCGCCGCCGGCCCCGGCTCCGGAGCCGCCGCAGCAGGCCGCGCTCCCCCAACCGGCGCCGCCGCAGCCGACGCCCGAGCCCGAACCGGAACCGCTGCCCTTGCCGGAGCCCGAGGCGACGCCCGAGCCCAAGGAAGAGGAAGAGGTCAAGGAGGAGCCGCCGCCGCCGGCACCACCGGCACCCCGGCCCAACCGAAAGCCGCAGGTGAAGCTCGCCCAGAAGCCCGAGAAAGAGGAAGAGCCCAAAGTGGACCCGCTGGCGTCGATTCTGCAGAACGTCGAGAGGCTGAAGGACGAACAGCCGGCGCGACGTCAAGAAAAGCCAACGGAATCGCAGCCTCGAGCGACGGCTGCTCTCCCTTCGCAGCCCCTGACCGTGAGCGAAAGGGACGCGATCATGCAACAGATCATCCCGTGCTGGAATCCGCCCGTCGGCGCCCCTAACGCCGAGGACTTGATCGTCGAGATATCGGCTTCGCTGAATCAGGACGGTTCGCTGCAGCGCGCGCAGGTCGTGGACGGCGTGCGCATAGGGCGGGACAGGTTCTATAGGGCCGCAGCGGAGGCTGCTTTGCGCGCCGTCAAACGCTGCACCCCCTTGCAAAGGCTGCCGGTCAGAAAGTACAGCGAGTGGCGCCAGATGACGTTGGTTTTCGATCCGTCGGAGATGTTGGGACAATGAAACACGATGAACTTCGGACGATGGTGGTGGCCATCCTCGGCCTGATGGCCTTGGCGACCTTCGGCGCGCCCGCGCGGGCGGAACTGCGGATCGACATCACGCGCGGCATCGTCGAGCCGATACCGGTCGCGGTCACTGATTTCTACAGCGACGAGGCCGAGCAGTCGCAGATCGGCCGCGATATCTCTGGGGTGATTGCAGCCAATCTCGAGCGCTCCGGCCTGTTCCGGCCGGTCGACAAACGCGCCTTCATCCAGGACGCCGAGAGCCTGCGCGCCGCGCCGCGCTTCGCCGACTGGCGGCTGATCAACGCCCAGGCCCTGATCAACGGCAGCGTCCAGCAGCAGGCCGACGGCCGGCTCAACGTCGAGTTCCGGCTCTGGGACGTCTATGCCGAGAAGCAGATGACCGGCTTCGCCTACTTCACCACGCCGACCAATTGGCGCCGCATCGCCCACATCATTTCCGACGCGATCTACCAGCGCCTGACCGGCGAGGACGGCTACTTCGATACCCGGGTCGTCTACATCGCCGAGAGCGGCCCGCAGACCCGGCGCGTCAAGCGTCTGGCGATCATGGACCAGGACGGCGAAAACCACCGCTTCCTGACCGACGGCGGCTCGCTGGTCCTGACCCCACGCTTCTCGCCGACCAACCAGGAGATCACCTACGTCTCCTATATCGGCAGGATCCCGCGGGTCTATCTCTTCAACCTGAACACCGGCCAGCGCGAGGTCCTGGGCGACTTCCCGGGCATGACCTTCGCGCCGCGCTTCTCGCCCGACGGCAACGACGTGATCATGAGCCTGGCGCGCGACGGCAACTCCGACGTCTACGTCATGGACCTGCGGACCCGGAGCCTGCGCCGCCTGACCAGCCATCCCTCGATCGACATCTCGCCGTCCTTCTCGCCGGACAAGTCGAAGGTCATCTTCAACTCCGACCGCGGCGGCAGCCAGCAGCTCTACATCATGAACGGCGACGGCTCCGGCGTGCGCCGCATCAGCTTCGGCCAGGGCCGCTACGCGACGCCGGTCTGGTCCCCGCGCGGCGACCTGATCGCCTTCACGCGTATCCACCGGGGCCAGTTCTACGTCGGCGTCATGCGCCCCGACGGCTCGGGCGAGCGCATGCTGGTCAACGACTTCCGGATCGAAGGCCCGACCTGGGCGCCGAACGGGCGCATCCTGGCCTTCTTCCGGCAGGGTCAATCGAACGAAAGGGGCCAGGTTTCGACCAAGCTGTACACAATTGACCTCACCGGCTATAACGAACGCGAAATGATCACGCCCATCGATGGCTCCGACCCGGCGTGGTCTCCGCTCAATCCTTAGGGGGGTGGCGGATCATGCGGATCCGCTTCGGCACTTCCCTAATCCCCCCGGCACCGCCGTCAGAAATCTCGAGAAACGGCAGCCGGATCAAGGAGCAGCCCGTGCTTGACAAGGACTCACGTGGTGCGGGACATAAACTGCTCATTCGCTTCCCCGGATGGTTCTGAGAGGGTAGACAATGCGGTTCAAAGTATTCAGCATGTTCGCAGCCTTGTTGCTTCTGGCTGCCTGCGAAACGCCTACTGAGGAGACCACGGCCAGCACCGCCACGGCGGCCGAGACGCCGCCGGCGCCGGCCACGACGACGACCGCGGCTCCGCAGCCCGGCTTTCAACCGGGATCGCAGGAAGACCTCATCGACAAGGTCGGCGATCGTGTCTTCTTCGACTTCGACAGGTACGACCTGAAGCCGGAGGGGCGCAGTTCGGTCGAGGCCCTGGCTGCCTGGCTCAACTCCTTCCCGGCGGTCACTCTGACCCTTGAAGGGCACGCCGACGAGCGCGGCACCCGCGAGTACAACCTCGCCCTGGGCGAGCGCCGCGCCAACGCCGTCAAGGACTACCTGATCGCCCTCGGCATCAACGCCGGTCGTCTGACCACGATCAGCTACGGCGAAGAGCGGCCGGCCGTGCCGGGCTCCTACGAGGAAGCCTGGGCGCAGAACCGGCGGTCGCAGTTTGTCGTCAACTGACAAGCCGGCGACGACCGAAGCCAACGCTAAACGCCGCCCCGCCGGCTCCATCGCGCGACGATGAACCGGAGGGGCGGCGTCTTGCGTTTCATGTCTTGCGTTTTAGGGGCTTGGCTGCCGGCCCTCTTGGGGCCGGGCTGGGATCTGGACCGTTCCCGGACCGGCGCGTGCCACATTTCTGCCCACAAGCCCGGCTAGTGTCCCGATTCTGAAATTCGCGAGAGCGGATTGCAGAATCAAAGGGACACTAATTTGTTGAATCTCGTGTGATTCAGCTTCCAAATCTCGGCATTGGAACATGAAATGTGCCGGACTTTGGAACCATCACACTAGAAGTGGCAGGACCTTGAGCAGAGCTGATGGATTGAACAGCGACGATGCCCGAGATGCGTGACACCAAACTGAGC
Organism: Kiloniellales bacterium; assembly: GCA_022361275.1. Taxonomy (GTDB): domain Bacteria; phylum Pseudomonadota; class Alphaproteobacteria; order Kiloniellales; family JAKSBE01; genus JAKSBE01. The sequence goes on along the minus strand of JAKSBE010000513.1, from coordinate 11,381 downwards.
CGTCCGACAGCGATCGGAATCCGCCTGCGCCCGGTTCTGGCCGCGGCGGTGCTTCTGGCTATCGGCGGGTCCGGCGCGATGGCGCAGAGCACCGAGCTGCAGAACCTGATTCAGCGGGTCGACCGTCTGCAGCGCGAGATCTCGACGCTGCAGCGGCAGGTCTACTCTGGTGGCGAGATCCCGCAGCCGGCCCCCGGCGCCGCGGTCGCACCGGGCGAGGACGTCAAGCCCGCCGTGGCCGCGCGGCTCCACACGCGCGTCAACGAGCTCGAGATCCAGCTCCGCAACCTGACCGGACAGATCGAGCAGGCGAACTTCGAGGTCAGCCAGGTGGCGGTGCGTCTCGACAAGCTGGTCGGCGACGTGGACTTCCGCCTGCGTGAACTGGAGGCCCGCCTGGGCGGCGGGCTCCCGCCCGCAGGCGGCGCGGGCGGTGCCGTGCTCGGCGCGGCCCCGGGCGGCCAGCCCGGCGGCCCGGCGGCCGTGGACCCGGCCACGCCTCAGGTCCTCGGCGAGGTGCCGCGCGCCCAGGTCGAGGCCCTGCGTGCAAGGCAGGGCCAGGCCCAGGGGCAGCCGACCTCGCTGGGGCAGGGCCAGCCGACCTCGCTCACCCCGCAGACCGGGCAGGTCGCGGCGGCGGCGCCCGTTGCGGCGGCCGCGCCTGCGGCGGCGGGCGTCGGACTGCCCGGCGGCTCGGTCAAGGCCGACTACGACTACGCCTTCGGCCTGCTGCGCCAGGCCAACTACGTCGAAGCCGAATCCGCGCTGAAGGATTTCCTCGAGCAGCACGCCGACGATCCGCTGGCGGGCAACGCCAAGTACTGGCTGGGCGAGACCTATTACGTCCGCGGCGACTTCCGCCAGGCGGCGGTGACCTTCGCCGAGGGCTTCCAGCGCTATCCGGAGAGCGCCAAGGCGGCCGACAATCTGCTGAAGCTCGGCATGTCTCTGGCCCAGCTCAACAAGAAGGAAGATTCCTGCGGTGCCTTCAGCGAGCTGCTCAAGCGCTATCCGGACGCTTCGGGAAGCGTGCTGCAGCGCGCCTCGCTGGAGCGGGAACGCCTGAGCTGCCCGTGACCGGCGGCGCGCCGTCGGATTCCGATCACGACGACGCCACAACCGGCGCTTCCCAACCTCTGACCGCAGCGGAATTCGCGGAGCTCATCGAAGCCCTGGGGCCCTTCGGGCGCGCGCCGCGGCTCGCGGTGGCGACCTCCGGCGGGGCCGACAGCCTGGCCCTGGCCGTCCTGAGCCATGACTGGGCCCTTGCCCGGGGCGGCAGCGTCGAAGCGGTCACGGTGGATCATCGCCTGCGCCCCGGCTCGGCGGCCGAGGCCCGGCAGGTTCGGCGCCTCCTCCATCCTCTGGGCATCGCGCACAAGATCCTGACCCGGTCCGGCGCGGTGCCGGCGGCCAACCTCCAGGCGGTCGCGCGAACCGCCCGCTATCACCTGCTGCTCGACCACTGCGCGCGCCGCGGCACCCTGCACCTGCTGCTGGCCCATCACCGCGACGATCAGGCCGAGACCCTTCTGCTGCGCCTGGGCCGGGGCAGCGGCCTCGACGGCCTGGCGGCGATGTCGGCCAGGGTCGCTCTGCCGCAGGCGGTGGTCCTCCGGCCCCTGCTGTCGCTGCCGCGGCAGCGGCTCGCCGCCACTCTGCGGGCCCGCGGGATCGACTGGATCGAGGACCCGAGCAACGCCGACACCGCCCATGCCCGGGTCCGCCTGCGCCGGCTTTTGCCGGCCCTGGCCGAGGAGGGCCTGAGCGCCGGCCGCCTGGCCGCGGCCGCAGGCCACCTCGGGCGCGCCCGCGCGGCCCTGGAAGGCGCGGTCGCCGCCCTGCTGGCCCGGGCGGCCCGGATCGATCCGGCCGGCTACATCCGACTGGACCCGCGCCCGCTTCTCGCCGCCGAGGCGGAGGTCGGGCTGCGGGCCCTGGCGCATGCCGTGATGACCGTCGGCGGCCGGCCCTACACCCCGCGCTGGGAGCGGCTCAGCGGCCTCTTCGCCCGCATCGCCGAGGCCGGATTCCGCGGTGCCACCCTGGGCGGTTGCCGGGTCCAGCGCCGCGGCGAGACCCTGTTGATCGCTCGGGAGGCCTCGGCCGTAGAGACTCTCGAGGTGCGGCCGGGCGCGCGGGTGCACTGGGACGGCCGCTTCGAAGTCTCGCTGGCCCGGGACGTCGATGCCGGTGGAGTCCGTATCGGCGGTCTGGACCGGGCGGCCTGGCAAGACCTGCTGGCGGCACGGCCGGCGTTCCGCAAGCTGCCCCTGCCGGCAGCGGCCAGGGCCGGCCTGCCCGCGGTCTTCGACGCCTTGGGCTTAAGAGAGGTACCCCATGTTGGGTATGAACGAGAAGGAGCCAGGGGACCTGTCGTAAGGACCTGTAACTTCGCGCCTTCGGCCGCGCTTACGAGTTCCGGCTTTACTGTTGCTTAGAGCCTGTGGGACATTATCTATTGGCACAGAGGGAGCGAAACGCCGGGCAGTAGAAAGGCGCGGGCTGTGCTTGCCTTGACCCGGTCGCTTTAAGGAAACGGAACTGTGAATCTCAGCCGTAACGCCGTACTCTGGATCGCAATCGTCCTACTTCTGTTCACTCTGTACCATCTCTTCCAGAGCGGACCTGGTGTCGGACGCGCACCCAATCCGGTACCTTATTCCGACTTCCGCGCTGCCGTCGCGGCGGGGCAGGTCAGCAAGGTCACCATGCAGGGTGACAACCTCACCGGCGAGTTCAAGGACCGCGGCGGCTTCAAGACCGTCGCGCCGCCCAACGACCCGGGCCTGATCGACCTCCTCAACGAAAACGGCGTCGAGTTGACGGTCGAATCTCCCGAAGAGATGAGCCCGCTGCTCAGCATCCTGATCACCTGGTTCCCGATGCTGCTGCTGATCGGCGTCTGGATCTTCTTCATGCGCCAGATGCAGGCCGGCGGCGGCAAGGCCATGGGCTTCGGCAAGAGCCGGGCCCGGCTTCTGACCGAGAAGACCGGCCGCGTCACTTTCGACGACGTCGCCGGTATCGACGAGGCCAAGCTGGAGCTGGAGGAGATCGTCGAGTTCCTGCGCGATCCGCAGAAGTTCCAGCGCCTGGGCGGCAAGATTCCGAAGGGCGTTCTGCTGGTCGGCCCGCCGGGCACCGGCAAGACCCTGCTGGCGCGGGCGATCGCCGGCGAGGCCAACGTGCCCTTCTTCACCATCTCCGGCTCCGACTTCGTCGAGATGTTCGTCGGTGTCGGCGCCAGCCGCGTCCGCGACATGTTCGAGCAGGCCAAGAAGAACGCGCCCTGCATCATCTTCATCGACGAGATCGACGCCGTGGGCCGCCACCGCGGCGCCGGCCTGGGCGGCGGCAACGACGAGCGCGAGCAGACCCTGAACCAGCTGCTGGTCGAGATGGACGGTTTCGAGTCCAACGAGGGCGTGATCCTGATCGCGGCGACCAACCGTCCGGACGTGCTCGATCCGGCGCTGCTGCGCCCGGGCCGCTTCGACCGCCAGGTCGTGGTGCCCAATCCGGACATTCTCGGCCGCGAGAAGATCCTGCGCGTCCACATGCGCAAGGTCCCGCTGGCGCCCGACGTCGACCCGCGCACGGTGGCCCGCGGCACGCCCGGCTTCTCCGGCGCCGATCTCGCCAACCTGGTCAACGAGGCGGCCCTGCTGGCAGCCCGCGCCGGCAAGCGGGTGGTCACCCAGGTCGACTTCGAGAACGCCAAGGACAAGGTCCTGATGGGCACCGAACGGCGCTCGATGGTCATGTCCGAGGAGGAGAAGGAACTGACCGCCTACCACGAGGCCGGACACGCCCTGGTCGGCCTCTACGTGCCGGGCAACGATCCGCTGCACAAGGTGACCATCATCCCGCGCGGCCGGGCCCTGGGCGTGACCATGAACCTGCCCGAGCGGGACCGGCTGACCTTCAAGAAGAGCGAGATCGAGGCCAAGCTGGCCATGATGTACGGCGGCCGGGTCGCCGAGCAGCTGATCTACGGCGACGAGAACGTGACCACCGGCGCCGGCAACGACATCCAGCAGGCGACCAACTGGGCCCGGCGCATGGTCACGGAGTGGGGCATGAGCGGCAAGCTCGGCCCGCTGCGCTACAACAACGATCAGGAAGAGGTCTTCCTCGGCCATTCGGTGGCGCGCTCCCACAACATTTCCGGCGACACGGCGAAGATCATCGATCAGGAGATCCGGCGCCTGATCGACGAGGCCGAGTCCCTGGCGCGCAAGGTCCTGACCGATCACATGGACGAGTTGCACCTCCTGGCCAAGGGCCTGCTCGAATACGAAAGCCTCTCGGGCAACGAGGTGGACAGGATCATCAAGGGCCAGGAACTCGACCGCAGCGAGGACGCCGGCGCCGAGCCGCCCAGCGGGCGCAAGAGCTCGGTGCCCTCCAGCGGCCGTGCCAGTTCCGGCAAGGACACCCCGGGCGGCCTGGAGCCGGAGCCGCAGCCCGGCAGCTAGCTCGCCCTTCGACAGGTCTCGGAAATCACTGTGGCCCCGCTTCCCGGCGGGGCCACAGGCCGTTATAACCCTCCGGTCATGGCTTCGATCTATCTCCGACCCTTGGGCCTTGGCGCCACTGCGGCGCCCGCCGAGGGCCTGCCGCTGGCCGGCGGGCCGCTGCGGTTCGCGACGGCCGAGGTGGCGACGCGCTCGGCGCCGGATGGCGTGGCGCGGCAGAGCCTGCCCCTGGAGTCGGCCCTGGCCCGTGTCGCGGCCAAGGCCGGCCCTGATGCCGCCGCGGCGCTGCGCGACCGCCTGAGCCGGCCGCGCGCGCCCTTCGCCGGCCTGACACTGGACCGCGCGCGGATCATGGGCGTGATCAACGTGACCCCGGACAGCTTCTCGGACGGCGGCGAGCGCTTCGACCCGGGGCGGGCCGTGGCCGACGGACAGGCGATGCTGGCCGCGGGCGCCGACATCCTCGACGTCGGCGGTGAATCGACACGGCCGGGGGCGGCGCCGGTCGACCCGGCGGAGGAGCAGCGCCGGGTCCTGCCGGTGATCCGCGCGCTGGCGGCCGGAGGCGCGGTGGTCTCCATCGACAGCCGCCACGCCGCGACCCTGGCCGAGGCCCTGGCGGCCGGCGCCATCATCGCGAACGACGTCAGCGCCCTGACCGGCGATCCGCAGAGCTTGCCCCTGGTCGCGGGTGCCGGCTGCGGCGTCGTCCTGATGCACATGCAGGGCGCGCCGCAGACCATGCAGCAGGCCCCGCGCTACGGCGACGTCGTGCTCGACGTCTACGACTTCCTGGAGGCCCGCCTCGAGGCCTGCCTCGAGGCGGGCCTCCCGCGCGAGGGCATTGCCCTCGACCCCGGCATCGGCTTCGGCAAGTCCCTGGACCACAACCTGGCGTTGCTGGACTCCCTCGCCGTCTTCCATGGTCTGGGCTGCCCGATCCTGCTCGGGGTCAGCCGGAAGAGCTTCATCGCCCGGCTGGCCGGCGAGGCGCCGCCCAAGGCGCGGCTGCCAGGGTCTCTGGCGGCGGCCCTCTCGGGCGTGGCCCGGGGCGCCCAGATCCTGCGCGTGCACGACGTGGCGGAGACGCGCCAGGCGGTTCGGGTCTGGGAGGCCATCGCGGCCGCGCCCGAGACGGACCCCGCCTTGGAATTGTCCCCTGTCTTGGAATCGCCCCCTGCCTTGGAATCGCCCAAGACTTGACCTCTTGGCGCAACAGGAGGATGTAATTTCATCGTCACATAAGTCCTGTCGGGCGCGGACGCCGGGCACCGGGGCAAAGCGAACAGAGGCGACATGGCGAGGACACTCTTCGGAACCGACGGCATCCGCGGTACCGCGAACCAGGAACCCGTGACCGCCGAGACCGCCTTGGCGGTGGCGATGGCGGCGGGCGCCCAGTTCACCCGCGGCGCGCACCGTCACCTCGTGGTCATCGGCAAGGACACACGGCTTTCCGGCTACCTGCTGGAGCCGGCCATGACCGCCGGCTTCATCGCCGCCGGTATGGACGTCGTCATTCTCGGCCCCATGCCGACCCCGGCCGTGGGCTGGCTGACCCACTCCCTGCGGGCCGACCTGGGGGTCATGATCTCGGCCTCGCACAACCCCTATCAGGACAACGGGATCAAGCTCTTCGGCCCGGACGGTTACAAACTCTCCGACGAGGTCGAGGCCCGGATCGAGGCCCGGATCGCCGAGGGTACCAACGGCTACCGGGCGCCCAGCGAGCACCTGGGCCGGGCCCGGCGGCTCGACGACGCGGCCGGACGCTATATCGAGTTCGCCAAGAACACCTTTCCCAGGCAGCTTCGCCTCGACGGCCTCAAGGTCGTGGTCGACTGCGCCCACGGCGCCGCCTACAAGGTCGCCCCCACGGTGCTCTACGAACTGGGCGCCGAGGTCGTGCCCCTGGCGGTCTCGCCCGACGGCCTCAACATCAACCGGGACTGCGGCGCGACCGCGCCGAGCTGGCTGCAGAGTGCTGTGGTCGCCCAGGGCGCCGACCTCGGCATCGCCCTCGACGGCGACGCCGACCGGACGATTCTGGTCGACGAGAAGGGCGCGGTCATCGACGGCGACCAGGTCATGGGCCTGATCGCGCGCTCCTGGAGCCGGGCCGGGGCGCTGACCGGCGGCGGCGTGGTCGCGACGGTGATGTCGAACCTCGGCCTGGCCCGCTTCCTCGAAGGCGTCGGCCTGAAGCTGCACCGGACCCCGGTCGGCGACCGCTACGTGGTCGAGGAGATGCGGGCCCGGGGCTGCAACCTCGGCGGCGAGCCGTCCGGCCACATCGTGCTGTCCGACCACACGACCACCGGCGACGGCCTGATCGCGGCCCTGCAGGTACTGGCCGTGCTGATCGAAGAGCAGCGGCCGGCGAGCGAGGTCACCGCGGTCTTCACGCCGCTGCCTCAGCAGCTCAAGAACGTCCGCTTCGACGGCGGCGCGCCGCAGGACGACGCCCGGGTCAAGGCCGCCATCGCCGAGGGCGAGAGGGCCCTGGGAAGGGAGGGGCGGCTGCTGATCCGCAAGTCCGGAACGGAGCCGGTGATTCGGGTCATGGGCGAGGCCGAGGACGAAGCCCTGTTGTCCCAGGTGGTCGAGCGGATCGCGGACGCCATCGCCGAGGCCGCCGCGGCGCCGGGCCGTTGAGCCGGAGGGAAGACTGATGAAGGGAAGGGTTCTGATCGCCGCCGGCTCCGACTCCGGGGGCGGGGCGGGCATCCAGGCGGACATCAAGACGGTGACCGCCCTGGGCGGCTACGCCGCGACCGCGGTGACCGCCTTGACCGCCCAGAACACCATGGGCGTCTACGGCGTGGTCGGCGTCGAGCCGGCCTTCATCCAGCAGCAGATGCGCCTGGTGATCGAGGACATCGGCGTCGACGCGGTCAAGACCGGAATGCTGCACTCGGCCCCGGTGATCGAGGCCGTGGCCGAGGTGCTCTCCGAGCTCGATCCCGCGCTGCCGGTGGTCGTCGATCCGGTCATGGTGGCGCAGAGCGGCAGTTCGCTGCTGGAGTCCGACGCTGTCTCGGCGCTCAGGACCCACCTGCTGCCCCGGGCCACGGTCCTGACCCCGAACCTGCCTGAGGCCGAGGCGCTGCTGGGCAGCGCCATCTCCGAGACCCGCGACGATATGTGCGCGGCCGCCTTGCGCCTTGCCGAACTGGGACCCGGCGCCGTGCTGATCAAGGGCGGCCACATGATCGGTGCCCGCCTGCGCGACGTGCTGGGGCGCCGGGGCGAGGTTCTCGAGGTCTTCGAGGACAGCCGCATCGACACCGAGCATACCCACGGCACCGGTTGCACGCTGGCCTCCGCCATCGCCGCCGGCTTGGCGCAGGGCCTCGAGGTCATCGCCGCGGTGCGGAGGGCGCGCCGCTACCTGCGCCTGGCCATCGAGCGGAACCCCGGCCTCGGTCGCGGCCAGGGGCCGGTCAACCACGGGATCACGGTCCAGCCCTTCGACGGCGGGTGAGAGGCGCGACGCCCCTCGCCATCATCGCCTTCTTGATCCGGGACGTGTCGGTCGCCGGCAATCGGCGGATATCAGATTAGAATTGATGTAAGTCAACGACTTTGTGCGTTGATTCTGAAAGGCTTCTCCTCAGTATCAGAGGAGATCTTGATGAAGCTTCTTATGTCGACGCTGTTGCTTTCCGCATGCCTGATCAGCACGGCATCAGCGAACGAGTTGCGTGAAACGGCGCGGGCGTTCTTCGAGCCGTTACCTTCGACTGTTCCAAGCGTCAGGGACAATCCCATCACCCCGGAGAAGATCGAGCTGGGCAAGGCGCTTTTCTTTGACCCGCGGCTTTCCGCGTCCGGCGTCTTCAGCTGCTATTCCTGCCATAACCTCACCACCGGCGGCGACGACAACCTGGAAACCTCGATCGGCCACGGCTGGCAAAAGGGGCCGCGCAACGCGCCGACCGTGTTCAACGCGGTCCTCAACGAGGCGCAGTTCTGGGACGGACGGGCGGAAGACCTGAAGGAGCAGGCCAAGGGGCCGATCCAAGCGGGTGTCGAAATGGCGAACACGCCGCAAAACGTCGTCGCGACACTGAGCAGCATGCCGCAGTACCAGGCGTGGTTCTCCGACGCCTTTCCGGAGGAAACAGAGCCGGTCAACTTCGACAACATGGCCAAGGCGATTGAGGCCTTCGAAGCGACGCTGTTGACGCCGGCGCCGTTCGACGCCTTCTTGAACGGCAGCGACGACGGCATCACGCCGGCCGCGAAGCAGGGGCTTGCCCTCTTCGTCGAGAAGGGTTGCGTGGCCTGCCACAGCGGCGTCAACGTCGGGGGGCACGGCTACTATCCCTTCGGCCTGATCGAAAAGCCGGGCGCCGAAATCTTGCCGCCCGGCGACAAGGGGCGCTTTGAGGTGACCGAGACAATCGATGACAAGTACGTGTTCCGGGCTTCGCCGCTCCGCAACGTCGCCGTGACCGCGCCCTACTTCCATTCCGGCAAGGTGTGGGATCTGAAGGTCGCCGTGCAGATCATGGCGGAGTCGCAGCTTGGCGAGGAACTGACCGACGAGGAGGCGGATGCGATGGTCGCCTTCCTGAACAGCCTGACTGGCGACGTGCCCGACGTGACGCTGCCGGAGCTGCCTCCGGAGACCGGAACCACCCCGCGACCGACGGCCGAGGTGGTGCGCTGACCCAACGGCGTCCGGGCCCTTGCGGCGGCGCGCTCTTGAGCCCTCCCCTTCAGGGGGAGGGCAAAGGGAAGGCGTCGCCAAGGGCTCCGCTCCGTCCTTTTGCGGAAGAGCAGGCACCCTTGCCCAATCCAATCCGACGCCAAAACCGGGGAGAAAAGCAAGTGCGGCCTGTTCGATCCCGGGCATGCTGGCCCGGTGACGTTCCGACGGCCGGACAGATGACCAAGGGTGCCGAGCCCGACTTCGACGCGGAAGGCTACGACGCGGCTCTGCAGGCCCGGCAGAACGCCACGCTCTGCTAGAGCAGCCCGCGTTCATTCGAACGCGGATAAGCTGCTCTAACTCTATGGAATAGATCATTTGATCTAGACCAGGGCCGGGACCTCGGCCGGCGACTCGCGGAGGATCCCGGTCAGGATCTCCAGGCCCGACCGGAGCTGCCTCCGGCTCGAGGCGGCGTGCAGGCAGAGGCGCACGGCGTGGGGCACGGGCTGGCGGCCGACCGCGAAGACCCGGGCCGAGCCGACCATCACGCCGCGCCGCCGGGCCTCCGCGGCGAAGTCCTCGTGGCGCCAGGGGCGGGGCAGGGTCAGCCAGGCGTGGAAGCAGCGCGGATGGGTGACCAACTGGCCGGACGGCAGCACCGTCCGCGCCAGGCTCTGGCGGGCCTGCGCTTCCTGGCACTTGGCCTCCGCCGCCTGCTCGGCCTTGCCGCTGCGGATCAGGCGGGCCGCCAGCTCGGCCATGAAGCCCGAGGGCATCAGAGTGCTGGCCCTGAGCGCGGTCGCGATCCCCTCGTGGAAGGCCAGGGGCGCGCGCAGCAGGCCGATGCGCAGGCCCGGCGCCACGCACTTCGACAGGCTGGTGGCGTAGAAGCTGCGCTCCGGCGCCAGGGCGGTGAGGGGCGTTGCCGGCTCCTCCAGCAGGAAGCTGTAGATGTCGTCCTCAATGATCATGACGTCGTGGCGCCGGCAGATCTCGACGATCTGCCGGCGGCGGGCCTCGGGCAGCACCGTGGTCGTCGGGTTCTGCAAGGTCGGGATGCAGTAGAGCACCCGGGCGCCGCTGGAGCGGATCGCGGCCTCGAGCGAGTCCGGGACCAGGCCCTGGTCGTCCAGGGCGACGCCATAGAGCTGACGCTCCAGCGCCTCGGCGATCGACTTGATGCCGTAGTAGGTCAGGGCCTCGGTCAGGATCACCTCGCCCGGGCGGGTCAGCGCCGCGGCGGCGAGGAACATGGCGTGCTGGGCGCCGCAGGTCACCACGATCTCCTCCGGCCGCGCGTCCAGTCCGGCGCGCTTCAGCCAGTCGGCCGCAGCGGCGCGGTGCGAGTCCCGCCCGGGACCCAGCAGATAGCCCAGGTGGCGGTTCAGCTCGGGGTCCCGCGCCATGCCCTCGAGCTCCTCGCGGAAGAGGGCGTGATCGGTCGCCAGCGCCGGGAAGTTGTAGGAGAGGTCGATCAGGCCGTCCTCGCTGCCGAGGTCCTGGAAGGTCGGCGGGGCGCTCGGCAACTGCTCGCGCACGAAGGTGCCGCGGCCGACCTCGCCGGCGATCAGGCCGCGGCGCTCGGCTTCGCCATAGGCCCGGGTCACGGTGCCGACGGTGACGCCGAGGTGCCAGGCCAGGTCGCGATGGGTCGGCAGGCGGTCGCCGGGCGCGAGGCGTCCCTGTGCCACGTCCCGGGCCAGGGCTTCGGCGATCGCCAGGTAGCGCGGGCCGCTCTGGTCTTCGAGGTCGGGTCGCCAATTTGTCATGGGGACAATGTTCCGATTGACCGAACAATGCAGTAAATCTAGATAAATGTACCGAGACAATCAAGTGTAGATAGATACAATTTAGGAGGGTCAGGTGACATCCGTCTCGCTTCCGACCCGCCAAGGCGCGGCGCCCAGAGGGGCAGCGCCGAACGCCGGGTCCGGCATCATCGGCCTGCTGGCCAGAGTCCTCGAGCGCCTTCTGCTGTGGCAGGAGCGGGCGGCGCAGCGACAGGCCTTGGCCAGCCTCGACGACCATCTTCTCAAGGACATGGGGATCACCCGGGCGGAGGCCCTTCACGAGGCCGGGAAACCGTTTTGGCGGGCCTGAAGAGGAGGCCGCGGCCGTGACCGCCGCCTTGGACCGATCGGCGCGGGCGCCGCAGGGCCTGGTGGTCGCGGTCGCGCTGCTGACCGTCACCCTCTGGGCCGGGACCGTGATCGCCACCAAGGTGGCGGTCGCCGAGATGG
>JAKSBE010000107.1 GCA_022361275.1 Kiloniellales bacterium | reverse complement strand
CGGCCAGGCCCAGAGCGATGCGCTCACGGTGGCCGACGTCGACTGCCTGGTCCTGCCCGAGGGCTGCCTCGGCCTGCCGGTCATGGCCGCCGTCGCCCAGGGCATACCTGTGATCTACGTGCGCGACCGCGAGAACCTGGCGCGCAACCCCGTCGCCGAACTCGCCGGGCCCGGTGCCGCCGTTCACCTGGCCGAGAACTACCTGGAGGCCGCCGGCATGGTCTCCGCCCTGCGCGGCGGGATCAGCCTCGGCCGGCGGCCGATGCCCCTGGCCTAGCAAGGGGGCCTAACCAAGGGGGCCTGACTGGTGGCCGGCCGAGGCCCGAAGTCCGTCAGGTCTTCAGGACGTCGATCACCTTCTTCATCGAAGTCTTGGTCCTCTGGGCGTCCTTGACGTAGGCGTCCAGGATCTCCTTGGCGATCTCGCCCTGGGAATCGTCCGGCGCGTTCTTGTAGCCGAGGCGCGTGGTCTTGGAGAGACCGATCAGGCCGTCCAGCATGTCGCGTTCCAGCCGGGCTTCCTCGAGCACCGCGGCGTCCCTGCCGGCTGCCAGCTTTTGCTGCCAATCGGCCACCAGGTCCCGCAGCTCTTGGAGCCGGTCTTCCCAGGTATCGAACCACTCCCTTATCGGCTCTGCGCCGGCCGACGCCTTTGCGTCAGCCGCGGCCCGGAGGCAGACGCTCAGGAAGTCTCGCTCCATGTTCAAGGCCTGTAAGAACTCGTCTCGATTTGCGAAGGGTGCCTTGACCTGCGGTTCCACGTCGCTGTCGTCTGCAGTCACGGTCTCGCTGTTCATTTTCGTTACCCCTGTCCAGGAAGGAAGGCCTCGCTTGAGACCATAACTTCGGAAACTCCAGAGTAAAATCGCAATTGATCGCGATCTGACTGGATTTGACGTGTTTGGGAAGACTGTCCGCGCGGCAGACTTCCTGGTTTCCTTTCCAGGAATTGAGAACTTCCGGCCCGACGTCCCGGTTTCTCCGCAGCCAAGGGGGTCGCAGGATCTGGCCGGCCGCCCTAAATACCTGGACGGGAGGTCGTGGGATGACACGAGACAGTCTGTGTTTCAGCCGCCGCGCCGTCCTCGCTTCGCTGGCTGCGCTCGGCGCGACCGGCTTTGCAGGATCGGGGCGGGCCGCCGCCGCGCCTGGCCTCCTGACCAGGGCGATCCCGGCGAGCGGCGAGGCCCTGCCGGTGATCGGCATGGGGTCTTGGATCACCTTCGATGTCGGAAGCGATCAGGACGCCCGCGATGTTCGGGTCGAAGTGCTGCGCGCCTTCTTCGAGGCCGGCGGCGGCATGATCGACTCCTCGCCGATGTACGGCAGCTCCGAAGACGTCATCGGCCATGGGCTGGCGCGGCTCGGGGATAAAGCGTCGCTGTTTTCGGCGACCAAGGTGTGGACGCCCTCGGCCGGTCGCGGGCCCGAGCAGATGGAGGCCTCGCGCCGGCTCTGGGGCGTCGAGCGCTTCGACCTGCTGCAGGTGCACAACCTGGTGGAATGGGAAGGTCACCTGGAAACCCTGAAGGCCTGGAAGGCCGAGGGCCGGGTCCGCTACATCGGCGTCACCACCTCCCACGGCCGCCGTCACGCCGCCTTGGAGCGCTTGATGGCGACCGAGCCGCTGGACTTCGTGCAGTTCACCTACAACCTGGTCGACCGCGAGGCGGAGCGGCGCCTGCTGCCCCTGGCCGCCGAGCGCGGTCTGGCGGTGATCATCAATCGGCCTTTCCGGCGCGGCGCGCTCTTCGATGCCTATGCGCGCAGGCCGCTCCCGGGCTGGGCCGCCGAGTTCGACTGCGCCAACTGGGCACAGTTCTTCCTCAAGTTCGTGGTCTCGCACCCGGCGGTGACCTGCGCCATTCCCGCGACCTCGCGGGTCGAGCACATGGGCGAGAACATGGGCGCCGCCTATGGCCGCCTGCCGGACCCGGCGCTGCGCCAGCGCATGCTCCGCTACGCCGAGGCGCTGTAGCGGTGGACGGCTCGGACATGCGGCGTGATCCCTAGGGCTTTCCGCTAGAGCAGCCCGCGTTCATTCGAACGCGGATAAGCTGCTCTAGCGCTATGGAATAGATCAAATGATCTACGTTTAACTGAGATCAATTAGACGCAGTTTGATCTAGCCCACCGCCGCCGTGACCGCGACCGGCGGACCCGCCTTCAGGGTCTGGTAGACGACGCAGTAGCGCTCGGTCAGCTTCATCAGGGTCGCGAGCTGCTCCTCGCTCAGGTCGCCGTCGATCTCGAAGCGGAGGCGGATGTCGCGGAAGCCGACCGGGGCTTCCTTGTCGACGCCCAGGGTGCCGCGGAAGTCGAGGTCGCCCTCGGCTCTGACCTTGGCGTCGCGCAGCGGCAGCGCCAGCGCCGTCGCCACGGCGTTCAGGGTCACCCCGGCGCAGGCCACCAAGGCCTCCAGCAGCATGTCGCCGGAGCAGGCATGGACCCCACTGCCCCCGGTCGCCGGGTGCAGGCCGGCCTCGACCAGCGCCCGGCTGGTATCGACCTTGCAGGTGACGCCCTGGCCCATCCGGCCCTCCGCCTTGAGGGTCACCACCGCGGCTTCCGGGTCCTCGCGGTACTTCGCCTTGATCGGGGCCTGGGTCTCCTTCAGCTCTGCCGCGTCCATCGCTGTCTCCTCTGCTTCGGGCGCCGGCGTCTTCCCGGCCTCGCCGGGTCCGATGATGCGGCGCGCGCGCCGCCGAGGCAAGGACCGGGACGGCGGCCGCGTGGCAAAGCTCACCGAGGCCCGGCGCGCCGCGTGCTAGGTCCCTTGCCGAGGCGGGCCATCCCCGTGCTCAAGAGGGAAGGGAGGCGGAAAATGCCGCGCTGCTCGTTCGCCCTTGTCGCAAGCCTGGCCCTGGTCCTGCTCGCCGCGCCGGCGGCGCGCGCCGACTTCGGCTTCGGCGCCGTCCAGGGCACTTGGGAGGTGACCGTCACGCCTCAGCCGGTTTCCGGCCGGCCGACGCCGCTGCCCTTCCGGGCGCTCTTCGGCTTCCATTTCGGCGGCACCCTGTCCGAGACCGACGGTGGCATCCACCCGGGCAGCCGGGTCGCGTTCTTCCCGGAGCTCGGCCTGCTCAGTGCCGGCGACGGCCTCGGCGCCTGGACGCGCAAGGGGCATCGACGCGCCGCCCTGACCTTCTTCAAGGTGCTTTTCGCCGAGCAAGAGCAGATCGGCTACCTGCGGGTCCGCGGCGAGGTGACGCTCAGCCCGGACCGCAAGCGCTTCTCGGGCGATGCCCTCTCCGACTTCATCCTCGGTCCCGGACTGGAGTCCGGCGATCTCTTCTTCAGCGGTCCGGTCCGCCTGGACGGCCGGCGCCTCGGCGTCGTGCCGACGACCCCCTGAGCTCGACGAAAGGAGAACCTCGGCATGGCGAGCGACGCGAGCGAGCGTTACGCGTTGGGGCGTTTGATCCTCGACTACCTGCGTATCTTCATCTGGCCGGCGATCCTTCTGATCGTCGTCTTGACCTACAGGGACGACGTGCGGGAGATCCTGCGCGACCGGGAGTTCGAGATCGCCGGAGTCTTCAAGATCGGCCAGCAGGTCGAACGCCTGGAGGCCCAGGCCGCCGAGGAGATCGCCGACGTCAGGGCGCTGGTGGAGCAGCTTCAGGAGCGTCCGGACCTGCCGCCCGAGACGGTGGCTGCGGACATCGAAAGCAAGCTGACCCGCCTGACCAGCAACCTCAGTCGCGAGGTCCGGCAGATCGCCCCCAACCTGACGCCGGCCCCGCCGGGTCCCGGCGAGGTCGCGCAGGCGGCTCAGAATCCAAGCTCCGAGGCCGAGGTCGCGGCGCTGGAGCGCAAGGGATTCCAGGCCCTGATCGACCGGAATCCGGGCGAGGCCCTGGCCGCCTTCGAACAGGCCGAGGCCCTGATGCCCAAGTACCACAACGTCGCGGCGATCCGTGCGCTCCTGGCCGATCACCAGTCCGATCTCGCCGATCCCGACGCGCAGGCCTGGAGCAAGCTCTACCGGGTCATCCTCACCAGATACTCCTGGGGCATGCCCAGCGACCTCCGCCCCAAGCTGCGACGCCTGGCTGCGGCTTACTAGAGGCGGATAAGACGATAGGAGCAAGCGGGTCCCACCTAGGCCATCGCGTGATAGGCCGAAATCGGTTACCTCTTAAGGATCGATCGATCGTGTGCCAAGGACCCGAGCCCGATGCCCAGAACCTACAAGATACTGTCTGTTCCCGTTTTCGTGATCCCGATCCTTTTTTCCAGCGCGGGGATGGTGCTCGCTGCCGGCAACGACCTCGACAGCATCCTCGGCGGCGGCGCCGAGAGCCTCACGCCGGAAGGCATCTTTGCTTTGATGGACAAGAACGGCAGCGGGACGGTGACCGAAGACGAGCTGCGCAGCCACAAGATGGAGGTCTTCTACCAGTTGGATCGCGACCGCGACGGCAGCCTGTCCCGGAACGAGCCGCCGCGCCTCAGCGATGCCGAGTTCCAGGCGATGGATCAGGACTCCGATGGCCAGATCTCCGGCTTCGAGTTCAATCAGTCCAAGATCACCGCGATCGAGGCGATGGACCTCGATGGCGACGGCGTCGTCACCCTCGAGGAGTTCAAGAGATATCGCCTGGAAGCGGCGGAGTGATGCCGCCGTGCCGGGCTCCGGGGTGAAGGGGCCTGCTTTTGGGCTCGTGCCGCCTGGATCCCCCGTGCTGCGGCTTTCGGGAGCAGGGCCCTGAAATGTCTGGACGAGACCCCAGCTGGCTCCAGGCTCCGATCCTGACGCTGGCCGCCGTCCTTCTGATCGCGACCGCCAGCGGCGGCAGCGAGTTCACCTTCGCTCTGATGATGTCGGCGACGATCATTGCCGGCGTCGGGGCCATCTATGTCCTCTTTCCCGGCAGCCGGTTCTTCTCGATCTCGCTGGCGAACTTTCTCGCGGTCTATGCCTGCATCTACGTCTTCCTGGTCGAGACGAATTTCCTCCAGGCGTCCACGGCGGCCGTTCGGACCGGCTTCCTGCTGCCGATCTTCGCCTTCATCGGCGGTGCCGTGCTGCACCGGCGTCGGATCCGGGAGATCATTGCCAGCCGGCCGAGCCTGGCCGCGGAAGGCCTGACGCGGGGGCTCTTGTGGCTCCTGCCGCTGGCCGCCATCGGCCTGTTCAGCTTCGCCCTTCCCAGCTTCGCGTGGAGCCCCGAACGAGAAGGCCTGACGCTCTTCGTCTCCATGGGCGCGGTCGCGCTGATCGTGTTCTTGCTCAGCCCCAGGGTCAGCGTGTTCCTGCTGCTCGCCGGGCTGATGTTCGAGCGGTTCTTCGACCGCGTGGTCGGCCTCGTGGTGCCGGCCTTCGCCTTTCTGACCTTCTACTCGATGCTGGTGATCCTCTTTGCCTGCATCTATCGCATCATCGACCTCTACGTTCCGGGGGCGCACTTCAACTTCAACGGCAGCCCTCATCGAATCGACTTCTCGGACAGCCTCTATTTCTCGATCGTGACCATGTCGACCCTCGGCTACGGTGACATAGCGCCGGCGAGCGAACTGGTCCGGGCCCTGACGGCGGTCGAGATCGTCGGGGGCGTGCTCTTGCTGCTCTTCGGCTTCTCCGAGATCATGCGCTATGCGCAGGACCAAAGGACCCTGGCCGAAGACCGGCGGGAAGACGACTAGATCAAACTGCGTTTGATTGGACTCAATTAAACGCAGATAATTTGATCTATTCCATAGAGTTAGAGCAGCTTATCCGCGTTCGAATGAACGCGGGCTGCTCTAGGTCAAACTGCGGCACTGGCCGGCGTCTTGACCCCGAAGAAGAGGGCGTAGAGCACCGGGACGAGCAGCAGGGTCAGCACCGTGCCCAGGGCTAGGCCGAAGGCGATCACGCAGGCCATGGAGTAGAACAGCGGATCGACCAGGACGATCAGCGGCAGGACGCCCAGGATCGTCGTGGTCGCCGACATCAGGATCGGCCGGAAGCGCGAGACCGCGGCCATCACGACCGCCTCGTGGTCGGACAGGCCGGCGGCCCTTTGGCTGTCGATCCGGTCGATCAGCACGATGCCGTTGTTGATGATGACCCCGGCCAGGCTGAGCAGGCCCAGGATGGCGAAGAAGTCGAAGGGCGCGCGCAGGATGATCAGGCCGACCAGCGCGCCGGCGAAGGCCATGGGGATCGTCAGCATGATGATCGTGGGCCGGCGGAAGGAGTTGAACTGCCAGATCAGCAGGACGACGATGCCCACGATACAGGCGGGCATGTAGCGGAAGAGCTTCTCGTTGGTCTCTTGGGACTGCTCGATCTCGCCGCCGACCTCCCAGCGGTGGCCGGGCGCGAGCCCCAGCCCCTCGATCGCGGGCGTCAGCGCGGCCAGCAGCTCCGGCGCCTTGAGATGCTGGTGCCGGGCCTCGACGGTGACCGTGCGCTCCTGGTTGTAGCGGGCGATCCGGCTGTACTCCCATTCGCCCTGGAAGTCGGCGACCTGGGACAGGGGCACCATCTCTTCCCGGGCCGAGGAATAGACGTTCACGTTCCAAAGGTCGCCGAGGGTCCGGCGCTCTTCCTCGACCGCCCGGAAGACGACCGGGATCGCGGTATCGCCTTCCCGGTAGTCGGTGATCTGCTGGCCGTCCATGAAGGCGTTCAGGGAGAGGGCGATCTCGCGCGACGTCACTTCCGCCCGGCGCGCGCGGGACTGATCGACGACCACGTCGACCTTCAGGACCTTGTTCTCCCAGTCGATCAGGGCGTAGTCGATCCCCGGCAGCTCCTGGAAGGCCCGCTCCAGCGCCTGTCCCTTGGCATAGAGGTGCTCGGCGTCGATGCCGGTCAGGCGGATTTCGAGCCAGCCCGGCTCCGAGGACCCGAGCCACATCCGCTTGACCTGCGCCTCGACGTCCGGGAAGGACTCGGCCAGGTAGGTCTTGCTGCGCAGGACCAGCTCGGGAACTTGGTCGGCCGTCTCCGCGTTCACGACGAGGAAGCCGCGGTGCGGGTCGGGATCCTTGGGTGACAGCGACAGGAAGAACCGCGGCCCGCCGGTGCCGACATAGGCGATGCTGCTGGTGACCTCAGGATTCACCTCTCCGTTGCCGAGCCAGGCCGTGTAGTCGCGTACGACCTCGTCCGTCGCCTGGATGCGCGCGCCGGCCGGGAGATCGAGGTAGACGAGGAACTGGTTGCGGTCGCTCGGCCCGAAGAACTCCCGGACCAACGAGGTCGCGGCATAGCCGGCCACCGCCAGCACCCCGACGGTCACGGCAAGTGTCGCATAGCGTCGCTTGATGACGATCTCCAGGACGTCGCGATAGCGTCGGTAGAAGCCGCTGTCGTAGGGGTCCTTGGTCGCCTCGGCGTCCCCGGTCCCCCCGCCTCCGATGTCTCCCGAGGGCGTCTTGACCACGAGGTACCAGTTGCACATGGCCGGGGTCATGTACATGGACAGCAGCCAGGAGGCCAAAAGCAGGATGATCACGACCATCGGCAGGGCGAAGGCGTATTCGCCCGTCTGGCCGTCGATCAGGAGCATCGGCAGGAAGGCCAGAATCGTCGTCAGCGACGAGGTCAGCAGCGGCACGGCCAGGGTCCTGCCGGCGTCCAGGCAGGCCTCGCGCCGTTCCTGACCGCGCTCCATCCGGGCCCGGATGTCCTCGGTCACGACGATCGCGTTGTCGACCAGCATGCCCAGGGCGACGATGGCGGAGACGATGGACACGCGGTGCAGCTCGATCCCCATGAACCACATCACGATCAGGCCCAGCAGCATGGTGATCGGCACGAAGGACCCGACGATCAGCCCCGCCCGCAGGCGCAGGAAGAGGATGACCACCAGCAGCACGGTCACCAGGGTCTGGTAGACGTTGCTGAGCGCACCGTCGACCGCCGCCTGGACCAGATCCGGCTGAAAGGTCGCGTACTCCATCACGTAGCCGACGGGCAGCCCGGCCTCGAGCTCTCCGATCTTGGCCGTGAGCTGGCGGCCGAAGGCCACGCTGTTGACGCCGGGCACGATCGAGAGGCTGATCACCACCGCCGGCCGGCCGTTGTAGTAGGCGAGGCTCTGCGGCGGATCGACGTAGCCGCGCTCGACCGAGACGACCTCGGTCAGGTTGACCAGCTGATCGGAGTCGGGGATGGCGATGAGCACCGCCTCGATGTCCGCGATGCTCCGGAAGTTGCCGGTGGGGCTGATGACGATCTCTTTTTCTTCGACGTCCACGCTGCCGCCGGGCAGGATCACGTTCTGCCTCTGCAGAGTGGTCAGGACGTCGTAGATGCTGATCCCGAATTGGGCGAGCTTGGCGTTGGAGAACTTGAGGTAGACCTGCTCGTCCTGGACCCCGTAGAGCTCGACCTTCCGGATTCCCTTGAGCTCGTAGAGCCGGTCCCGCACGTCGCGGGCGACCAGGCGCATCTCCGCCATCGAGAAGCCGTCGCTCCAGAGCGCCACCGTGGCGACCGCGGTCAGGCCGAACTCGTCGTAGACCAGGGGACCGATGGTCCCTTCGGGCAGCTGCGGCCGGACGTCGTCCATCTTGTTGCGCAGGCGTTTCCAGATCGCCTCGAGATCCTCGTACTCGTCGCGCAGCACGGCATGGATGATCGACACGCCGGTCTTGCTGTCCGAAGTGATCTCGTCGATCTCGGGCATGGTCCGGATCTCTTCCTCGATCCGGCGCGTGATCAGGTCCTCGACCTGGAGCGGATCCATGCCCGGGAAGGCGGCCGTGACCACCGCCTCGCGGATCACGATGGGCGGATCCTCGAGCCGCGGGAACTGGACGAAGAGGTACAAACCCACCAGAACGATGCCGATGATCGCCGTGATGGTCAGCCGGCTGGTGTCGATGGCGAAGGACGTGATCCAGGACATGGCAGGCTCCGTCGGAAGGGGCAGGGCAGGGGCTATCGCTGCGAGAGCAGCTTCACCTCCTGACCGTCCGAAAGGAAGCTGACGCCGGCGATGGCCACGACGTCACCGGCGCTCACGCCTTCCGTGATCACCGCCATGTTGTCGCGCACGCCGTCGGCCTTGACCGGCATCTTCCTGACCGCCGAGGTCTCGGGGTCGAAGACGAAGACGTAGCCTTGCTGCACGGCCTTGGGGTCCGAGCCCGGTGCGATGGCCGAGATCGGCACCAGATAGGACGTGGTCGTATCGTTCCCGCCGAGGATCAGGCTGACCTCGGTGGTCATGCCCGGCAGAGCGCTCGCGTTCTGAGCAAGGATCGCGACCTTGACCGGAAAGACGTTGCCGGCCTCGGCCTGCGTGCCGATTTCGGAGACCCGGCCGGGCAGGCTGCCGATCTGCCCGGTCAGGAAGCGGACCTCCGCCGGCAGGCCCAGGTAAAGGTCGCGGACGCTGCCTTCCGGGATGGCGATCTTCACCTCCATGGCGCCCTCCGCATAGACGTCGAAGATCGTCTGGCCGCGCGAGATCTCTGCGAAGGCGTCGACGTTGCGGTTGGCGACGACCCCGTCCAGCGGCGCGATCAGCTCGGTTTTCCCGAGGTCGCGCCGCGCGAGGTTGAGCTCGGAGGTCCGGTACCTGACCTGGTTGCGCGCGCTCTCGTAGGCGGCGAGGGCCTGCTCCTGGGCCGACTTGGCGACCCAGTCCTTCCTGTAGAGGGCGTCCTGGCGCTCGAACTCGGTCTTCTTCTCCGCCTCGTCGGCGCGGGCGCGGCCGAGCGCGGCCTCCGCCGCCTCCACGTTCAGCGCGAAGGTCTGCTCGTCGAGCACGGCGAGCACCTCGCCTCGCTTGAAGCGGTCGCCGACGTCGACCTTCAGTTCCTTGACGTTGCCGGCGACCTCGAAGCTGAGCGCCGAGGTGTCCACGGCCTCGACCACGCCCGGGAACTTCCTGAGCTGACCGGAGGCCCGTTCGGAGACCGTGATGGTCTTGATCGCCCGGACCTGCTCGAAGACCTGCGGCGGCTCTTCCTCGCAGGCCGCAAGACCGCCCGACACCACCAGCACCGCTGCGACGAGGCCAAGGCGCAGCCGGTACCGGGGCCACGGCGTGCCTCGGATCGTGTTCAAGGTCACCTCGTTCCTCCCTTTCGGTTTACCGTTTGCGACCGGGTTTTCGGCGGCTTTCCCACGGTCCCGCGTTCTATTCGGTCCCTTGCTGGACGGCCTCGAAGAACTTTGTCAGGTCGCCTCTCATGCGGTCCTGGCCAACCGACTGCGCGACGCCGCTGAAGAAGCCCGTGATCTGGTCGGTGAAGGCGCTGTTGACGTAGAAGACGGCGCTGCCGTCCGCGACGGGCAGAGCCACCGCCACCACCTGTAGCGATTCGTACGTGTGGCCGACGAAGTACTCTCGCCGGGTGACCATCACGTAGTCTTCGTTGCCCGCGACCATCTGGTGCAGAAGGACGAGACCGGGCCGTCCCTCCACCTTCCGCTTCAGCCAGAAGAAATCCTGGCTGACCCCGGGGTGGCTGACTTTAGGGAAGCCGTAGAAGACCTCGGCGAACTGCGGAAAGTAGGTCCGCAGAAAGTCTTCCGCCTGTCCGGCCACGGCCTCCAGTTCCTTCGCCGGTTCCAGGACCTTGTCGTCATGCCGATAGGACGATATCCCGCTCAGGCCGTCCTGCAGGTAGGCTTGATGGCGCGCCATCAGGACCTCCCGATAGGCTGCCGAGACCTTTTGCGGCAGGTCTTCGTCGCCGCCGGACACGCCATCGAGCTTCGCCGTCAAGGCCTCGATCTCCCGGGCGCTGAGGTTGAAGTCGCTGCCGCTGCGGAAGCCATGAAGCTTCTCGGCCTCGTCGCGTTCGGAGGGGTCGAAGCCGACCCTCTGCCACTCCGCGGGATCGACGCCCGGGCTCAGCGCGCCGAAAGCCAGGATGCCGGGATCGTCCTCGAAGGCCTTGCCCTCCCGCGCCCGCGGCAGAATCTGCTTCGGCGGCACCGGGAGGTACACCGCGGCGGCCGCGATCAACTGGTCGTCGCGCGTCCTTCTGACGTTGGTGGTGACGATCTTGCCGGATTTCAGCGCCGCGCGGTCCTCCTCGCTGTAGCCGAGGCGCGACATCAACGCGTCGACCGTCGGCGGCTTCGCGTCCTGCGCGGTTGCGCTGCCGAGCGTCACGGCGAGCACCAGCAGCGACTTGGCACAGATCCTGAACATCTCTCCTCCCAGCCTCTTCAAACCCTGATCCCTCCAATAGCCTAACCCTAAATGGTGATCCGCACCAACAGGTCTGGCGTCCTGCGACGGCGACGATATCGGCGCCCCGACCCGACGCTCGGCCTGGGGCTGGATCGAACCGCGCCTAACTGGGATCGACGAGGCGCAGATGATTCAATCTATTCCACACCGTTAGAGCAGCCCGCGTTCGAACGAACGCGGGCTGCTCTAACGGTCTTCGACGGCAGATCTCGCTATCGCGGCCTCCGAGCCCGGTTTCCTGCCGAGCGCTGCCTTTTGAGCCCGGAACAGGCGCACCTGCCGCTGGCCCAGGGTCTGCGAGGGAAGCTCCCCAAAGTGGATTTCGTGGGCCCGGGAAAAGCGGCCGAGGTGATAGAAGCCCCAATGGGTGGCGATAGACGTCACGGAGGCCTCCGAGGGATCGGCCCGCTTCAGCTCGCTGTGGGCGCCCGCGAGGCGCCGCAGCATGTGATAGCGCCCGGGCGAGATGCCGAAGTAGTCCTGGAAGGCATACTGCAAGGTCCTGACACTGATCCCGACCTCGCTGCCGAGCTCGGCGAGATCCAGCGGCTCGTGGCGCCGCGCCTCCATGAAATCGCGCGCGCGCCGCGCATGGTCCGCTTTCTGGACGTTCGGCGTGGAGCGCGCCTTTGCCCTGTCGCGGTCACTGCCGCCGAGCGCGGCGACCACCAAGCTGGTGACATATCTCGAGAGGTTGTGGGCATCGAACTTCAGGAGCGCAGAATTCGACCGCAAGACTTCGCTCAACCTCGCCTTGAGACGGACCAGCCCGGGACCGTTCAGAGCGCCCAGGGCTTCGCCAGCCTCGGCCGCTTGGCCGTCCGGGCCGAAAGCGCCCCGAAGAACCCCACGGTAGGTGCCCTCCGTGAGATAGAGGATCATCGCTTCGAGGCCGCCCTCGATCGTCAGATCGACGTCTCGTGCCGGATCGATCAGGAGGACGTCGCTTTCCGTGACTCCTCGCCCTCGAAACCGAAGCGACCGGCTCGTTTTCGTCGGCAGAAGCAGCGGGACGAGCCTGGCGGGTGCCCGGCCTGTGATGTGGAACGAACAGTGGCAGTGGGTCTTCTGTACCAGATAGAGCCCCGGCAGATGCAGGCCGGCGTAGCTTCCGGAATAGCCGCGCGTCGACAGCGGAAGGAAGCGTACGTCCCATCCTTCCATGACCGCGACCTCTTGAGCCTGGTCTATGTTCTCGAGATCCAGCCGAAAGACCTTGAGGCCAGACCCGCTCCCGAAAGGCGTGCCGACGCCCATACCAGATCCTTCCTGCACATCCTTTGGCATACTCCTAGACTGTCAGGGCTACGAGTTAATGTCATTACCGGATCACTGCCCCGGAGGCGAAGCGTCGGCGCCGTCACGGCTCCAGGGGCCTCGCGATGCCTCTTCCGGCCGCTCTACTTCAACGGTTAAGAGCAGCCTTTCCACTGGAACTCGCCCCGCTTGCCGAGCGGCGCGAAGGGGTTCCAGGCGACCTCCCAAAGATGCCCCTCGGGATCGGCGAAGATGCCGGAATGGCCGCCCCAGAAGGCGTCCTGGGCCGGCTTGACGACCCGGCCGCCGGCGGCCTGCGCCTCGGCCAGGACCGGAGCGACGTCTTCCTTGCGGCGCACGTTGTAGGCCAGGACCACACCCCTGAAGCCTTCGCCCGCGGGCGGCACCTGCGCATCCTCCGCCAGCTTGTCCCAGGGATAGAGGCAGAGGGTCATGCCGTGGAGGTCGTAGGCGACGATGCTGGCGGTCTCCTCACCCTCGTTGGCGGTCCGCCAGCCAAGGGCGTCATAGAAGGCCCGGGCGGCTTCGAGGTCCCCCACGCCGAGGGTGACGATGCTGACGCGTTGCTCCAAGGGCTGGGTCCTTTCGGGGTTTGGCAGGGGTCTGCGATGTTGCCCGGGGATGTTGCCTGGGAAAGGCGCGATCCGCTGGCCTTGCCGGCCGGGACTTCCCATGTCGTGATTTTACGATGTCGCACCCCTATGACAGGACCGCAAACCGGACGACCACGGCAAGCAGCAGTTGGGTCCCGACCGCAAAGATCGCCCAGAAGTCGGTTTCGCTCACGCTAAGCTCCCTTCGAGATCGTCATCGGCCCATGGACACATGAATAAAGAACATAACATGAACATTCATGCGTCTTCAAGGCGCTTCTCGGCGGCACCGGAGGTGCCGACAGCGGTCGAGAGACGAACAGGCTTCGACCCGCCCGACTTCGTCGCCCGTTTCCCCTGGCTGGGCGGCGATCTGCAGACCCTGCGGAACTTCATCGTCCGGCCCCGCCCCGACCTTTCGCCCTGGCCCGAGCGGCGGATCGAGCTGCCCCTGGACGACGGCTCGGGGGACCGCCTGCTGGCGGTGCTGCAGGACGATCCGGAGGCGGACCGGCCGCTGGTGGTCCTGGTCCACGGCCTGACCGGCTGCCAGGACAGCTTCTACATCCTCGGCACGGCGCGGCACCTTCTGGCGCAGGGCTATCCGGTGCTGCGCCTCAATCTGCGCGGCGCCGGGCCGGGCCGGCCGCTCGCCCGGCGCGGCTACAACGCCGGCAGCAGCGCGGACCTTGCCGGGGCCCTGCAGGTCCTGGGCGCACGGGACGGTCGGCTGTTGGCCCGGGGCCTCGCCCTGGTCGGCTATTCCCTCGGCGGCAACATCCTGCTCAAGTTCCTGGCGGAGCGGGGGCGGGACTTCCCGGTCCGGGCCGCCGCCAGCGTGTCGGCGCCGATTGACCTCAAGGCGACCCAGGTCCGCATCATGGCGCCGCGCAACCGGCTTTACCACGCCTACCTGCTGTCGCGCATGAAGGCGGAGCTGCTGGCCACCCCGGGCGGCGTGCCGGCGGAAGTGGCCGAGAGGGCGCGGCGGGCCCGCAGCGTCTTCGCCTTCGACGACGCCATCGTCGCGCCGGCGGCCGGTTTTGTCGGTGCCGACGACTATTATGCGCGCTGCGCCGCGCAAGGTTTCCTGACCGGCATCGAGGCGCCTGCGCTCCTGCTCCACGCGCGCGACGACCCCTGGATTCCCGCCGCGGCCTACGAGGCGGCCGACGGGCTGGCCAAGGCGAACCTGCAGATACGGCTGCTCTCCGGCGGCGGCCACGTCGGCTTTCATGGCAAGGGCAGCCGGACCGCCTGGCACGTTCGGACGATCGCCGCCTTCCTCGAGCGGCAGCTTTCGGGTTGAGCCTGTGGCGGGTGCGACGGCCCTGGACAGCCCGACGCTGATGAGTTTTCCTTGAAGCCGGGTGGTAATCCGCACACATCACACTTCAGGACTGTGCTTACCGTCGGGCCGCCGGCAACCTGCCACGCGCCCGCATCACGCAAAAGGGGAGAGCAATGACACTGAGGATTGGCGACACCGCGCCGGACTTCGAAGCCGAGACGACGGAGGGCCGGATCAAGTTCCACGACTGGGGCGGGGACGCCTGGGTGATCCTGTTCTCGCATCCCAAGGACTTCACCCCGGTCTGCACGACCGAGCTCGGCTACATGGCCCGGCTCAAGCCGGAGTTCGACCAGCGCAACACCAAGATCATCGGCCTCAGCGTCGATCCGGTCGACGACCACGCGCGCTGGGCCGCGGACATCGAGGAGGTGACCGGCGGCAAGGTCAACTACCCCATGATCGGGGACAGCGACCTCAAGGTCGCCAAGCTCTACAACATGCTCCCGGCCGAGGCCGGCGACAGCTCCGAAGGCCGGACGCCGGTCGACAACGCCACGGTGCGCAACGTCTTCGTGGTCGGCCCGGACAAGAAGATCAAGCTGATCATCGCCTACCCGATGAGCACCGGGCGCAACTTCGACGAGATCCTCCGGGTCCTGGACTCGATCCAGCTCACCGCCAGGCACCAGGTCGCGACCCCGGTGAACTGGCAGAAGGGCGAGGAGGTGATCATCGTCCCCGCGGTCTCCGACGAGGCCGCCAAGGAGAAGTTCCCGGAGGGCTGGAAGGCGCCCAAGCCCTACCTGCGGATCGTCCCGCAGCCGACGGACTGACCGTACGCCGAACGGATTCGAGCGGACCCGGCCGCCGGTCCTCATACTTCGACGGGCTCAGCAGCGCGTAGGGCGGCGCTTCGCGCGACCTCGTCCTGAGCCCGTCGAAGGGGGGCCGCGCCGCGCACCGGGCTCTCGACCTTCTCGCCCGCTGCGTGCGGTCACTGCCGGTTGCGGAACGCGTGGTCCTCGATGGCCTTCGAGATCACGAAGGCGCGGATCCGTTCGACCTGCTCGGCGGTGAGCAGGTCGTCGAAGGCGGGCATGCCGCGCGCGACGTAGAGGCCGTCCAGCAGGATCTCCCGGTAGAGGCCGAAGACCTCGGCCTCGGAGTGGCGGATGTCCTGCAGGACCCCCCCACCGACCACGCCGGCGCCGTGGCACATCACGCAGTTCCGGTGATAGAGGTCCTGGCCTTCCTTAAGGGCCGCTTCGGTGACGCCCTCGGGCAGGGCCGGCGGCGCGGGGATCGCCGGCAGTGCCGCCAGTTCGGGCAGCGCTGCCGCACCGTCCAGCTTGAAGGTCAGCATGCGGCCCACGTGGCGGACCCCCGCAGAGGCCGCCGCGTCGCCGCCGATCAGGCTGAAGACGCCGCCCCAGCCGGCCATCACGGTCACGTACTGCACGCCGTCCAGGGCCCAGGTCACAGGCCCGGCGACGATCCCGGTCTGGGCCGGGAAGGACCAGAGCTCCCTGCCGCTGTCGGCGGCGTAGGCGGCGAAGCGGCCGTCCTTGGCCACGCCCTGGAACACCAGGTTGCCGGCGGTGGTCAGGGTGCCGCCGTTCCAGGGCCCGCCGTGGTCGACCCGCCAGGCCTCCTTCTGCGCCACCGGGTCCCAGGCCAGCAGGTGGCCGGCGACCGCCTCGCGCGGGATCGCGGTCATGGTGACCAGGGTGTCGGTGCCCAGGTTCCAGGTCCTGGGGTCGTAGCTGAAGCCGCCGGGCTCGAGGTTGTAGGCGCCCGCGATCTCCTGCGCCGGGATGTAGACCAGCCCGGTCTCCGGGTTGAAGGACATCGGATGCCAGGAGTGCGCGCCGAAGGGCGAGGGGTAGACGATGGCGCGCGCCTCGTTGTAGCGCGCCGCCGGGATCTCGATCGGCCGCCCGGTGACCCGGTCGACGCCGGCGGCCCAGGTCACCTTGGCGAAGGGCTCGGCCGAGATCAGCTCGCCGGTCGCCCGGTCCAGGACGTAGAAGAAGCCGTTCTTCGGCGCCTGCATCAGCACCTTGCGCTGGCGGCCCTCGATCTCCAGGTCGGCCAGGATGATCGGCTGGGTCGCGGTGTAGTCCCAGGTGTCGCCCGGCGTGGTCTGGTACCACCAGATCAGGTCGCCGTTGTCTGGCCGCAGCGCCACGATCGACGAGAGGAAGAGGTTGTCGCCGCCGCCCGGGCTGCGGGTCTGGCGCGACCAGGGCGAGCCGTTGCCGACGCCCAGGTAGAGCAGGTCCAGTTCCGGGTCGTAGACGATGGCGTCCCAGACCGTGCCCCCGCCGCCGCCGACCTCCCACCAGCGGCCGTGCCAGGTCGTGGCGGCGCGGGCCATGGCGGCGTTCTCGAAGGGCTCGGCCGGGTTGCCGGGCACGGTGTAGAAGCGCCAGCGCTGCTCCCCGGTCTCGGCGTCGTAAGCGGTGACGTAGCCGCGGACGCCAAGCTCGGCGCCGCCGTTGCCGATGATCACCATGCCCTTGGCGACCCGCGGCGCGCCGGTGATGGTGTAGGGCTTGCCCGGATCGATGGTCAGCACCTGCCACGCGGGCTCGCCGGTCTCGGCGTCCAGGGCCACCAGCCGG
>JAKSBE010000115.1 GCA_022361275.1 Kiloniellales bacterium | reverse complement strand
GCGATTAGCCGCTTCAACGTCAGCAGCTTCTCCTTTGACTGTCGGAGTTCTGCATATGGAATGTAGAGCGAGATTGTTTCGCTCAGGATGCTGACCCCTCGGCACACAAGCTGGATTGATCGTCCTGCGTCGTAGAACCGTACATGCTCCATGCCATTCGGGTCGCGCAGCACAAAGACGTTCAATGGTGTATCGCGCAGTGAAAACGTCTTCAGGCTTTTGTCGGGGGAGCGGGATTCGACCGTCAAAGGCAAAACCTCTGGCCAAACGGCCGGCCGCCAGATTGGAACCGCCTCAAGTGCATTTCGTTGCGGGTCCTCAAAGTTGTTGAAGTCCGACCGCTTCAGCCTCGTCCTGACTTTTCCGCAGCCGCCTTACGGTGAAACGGGAGGGGCGGAAGGACCGCCTTCGTTGGGCTCGCCGCCACCGTTGCCAACTCTGCTGGTAGCCAGGTTTGCGCCGAAGCGCCTCCCAGGCACAGCCTTCCCCTGTGAGGTTCTGAATAAAATCGTAGGCACGATGATCGCGCCAGTGGTGCCCGAGGGGCCTCTGAAGCATGACAAAACTCACGCTGCGTAGTACATCTCCGCAGCCGCAAGCTCTGGTGGCCGGACGTTTCTACGCCGTCCGGTCGCCCCTCATCTCCGCCTCCCGATCTGGCTCTGACGCTTCCCTTTCACCTGCTCATTGGTTCTGAACACACCACCAGCACTACGGACTCGGATACAGTCCAGGAGCGGTCGTGGTCGCACGCACGCCTCCAGCCCTGAACTAAATTATAAGTAGTGTGTTGCCTAAGGCATTCAATGCGTGAGCGTTGTCAGTTGAGCAACCACTCACGGTGCGATTGCAGCTAGATAGAGCCTTGAAAAAGCCAAAGGAAGCCAATCGGGCGCAATAAGCTTGCGAAGATTGACTCCGTCTGTATCCCAGGCAGAGTAAGGCTTCGGGCCGGAATCGCGGTGATATCACCATTCCCCTGTAGAGTTAAAAACATGATGTGCAGACAGTAACTTAGCCACCTGATGGCGTTATTACTTTTATCTTGCCTTCCCGCCACCCTGATCTTCTAGTGCTATTTTCAGCCCTGCACATCGGGGACGGAAGAACGTCACTAGCCAGGGACGAACTTCAGATACCAAGGCGCTCGATAGGCTTACGACCCTGACCGGGAAACGAGGCTATCGGCGTGCTCGCTGCGGTCAACCTGCCAGCCGGTCCCGGCGCTTGCGCGCCGCGCCTCTGGCGCCGCCTTCGGTTGACCTCCGCTGCGCGCGCCGATCTGCCGGGGCCAAGTCGGCTCCGAAGGATGGCCGCCTTCCTGTCTCTCCAAAGGATGTGGGCTTTGGATAAATGACGTTGGACACGCGCGTTACATGGCGATGGCAATCGAACCAGTGACGCGCATGGCCAAGGTTCCGCGAGCAAAAAGGGGGCTCATGCCCCCCCGCTCCGGTGAATCTCAATCGCTATTTTCTCGATCTTGGGCCGCATATCCGCCCAATCTTCCGCCATGTTCAGCCACCCTTGCGCCTGCAAGATCGACACTGCGGTCGGGTTCTCCATGAGCCATTCAGCCGTTTCGGCTGCGCAGTGCAGCGCCTCAAGTTCGTCGGCTGAAACGTCACTGTACGCCACTCCTGCATAAGTATCGTCGGCCTCTGCCACCGCTGCCTTAAACCGTAAAATTTCGCTGTATGCTTGCCGACGCGCTTCCCAATACTGCGCCTCGTGGGGCTGGAAGTGCTTCGTGCGAAGAGTGAATTGCGTCGTCATGGTCGTCTCCTGAGCCTGAGTGAAAGACGCCGTTTGCGGGACATAGCGGTTTCGGTGGTTCAAGGACGCGACCTTTGGGAGCGCCGCGAAGCGGGCGGCGGGGGTGCCGATTTTTTGCGGAGCGCAGCGGAGGAAAAAATTGGGGGGACCGCCGATCCTTGAGGCTCCGGGAGCGCTATGTCACGCTTGGAAGGCGTGAGCGGGCGCCCCTCTCCACCGCCTCACAAGGCAAGCGCGGCTCGATGCCGCGCTTGCCTTGCTCGTGCCCAAACGGTCGATGCAGCGGCCCAGCAGGTGCGACACGGCCCCCGCGCTGGGTGACACGGGGGCCG
Organism: Kiloniellales bacterium; assembly: GCA_022361275.1. GTDB lineage: Bacteria > Pseudomonadota > Alphaproteobacteria > Kiloniellales > JAKSBE01 > JAKSBE01. The sequence goes on along the minus strand of JAKSBE010000115.1, from coordinate 1,206 downwards.
GCAGCAGCCCTCAGTCGGTCGGGGACCAAATGAGCGCGAAAACATCAGGGTCGTCCTGCCCGGCGGCACGGCCAAGGTTGGCATAGACCGGGCGTTGGCCAAATTCGGGACCTTCCAGGGAGACCGAGACATATTCCTTCCCCGAGGCCCGGCCGACCCGATTCCACGCCGCTCCGATCTCGACACGATCCGCCGTGTAGACCCGGAAGTCGGGATGCTTTTCGGCGGACTTGGTGCCGTTGTGCACGAACTGGATGCCAACCTTGATGGGCCGGTTGAGTTGGCCCTTGTAGCTGCCGTCCCCCTGCTTGGTGACATAACCGATAGCTGCCATGACCTTCGTCCTTCGTGACTGGTGCCGGGGGCCAATCCCCCTGCGATGCCGGACCGTCATGGCGGCGGGTGGGACCATGTACACCCGAGCATGAGGCTTTTTTGGAGCGAAGCGGGCGCGAGGAGCCTGCCGAAACGCCCCCCAAGGGCGCTTCGGCGGGTGGGGAAAAAAGCCGAGTGCGACGGGTTTACAGGGACCGCCCGCCGCCATAGGTCTAAGGCAATCAGCAGCGGGATTGGCCCCGCGCATCTCCACGCAGAGCGCAGGTCTGGCAACTTTGAGGTTTTGTTTCCACGCCACGGAAGCGGCAGCCACAGGGGTCACGCCATACCCGCAGATCAGGTCAAGTCGAAGGCGAGCCCAACTAGCTCCGGGCCGTCTAAGCCCGACGAACACCGGGGCCGCACCACGGAGGGTGTGAGTGCGGCGCGGGATGGAACCGGGTTAGCCGGACGTGCGGCAAGGAAAAATCGTGTTCTTTCTGGCCGCTCCTGAGTTTGGCCCGCACCGCGTCTATGCCGCCTCGGATGGGTCAGACGGCTGACCACAGCCTTGCCGTCATGGCTCCGTCGAACGGCTCCACCAGCCCTGGCCCGCTCGGCGTCAGGTGGGCCAGACGGACAGGGAACCGGACCAAAAAGAAGGGGCGCGCAAAGCACCCCTTAGCATCCGAGTTAGGTGGCGACGTTTGCCAGCGCCTGTGTCACTGTCAAGCTGCCTTGAAGTATCCCTTGACGCTTCCCCATGCTTTTTCCAGCCCCAAAGCATCGCCCTTGGTGTACGCCTTCAGCGGAAACATCATGTAGTTCGGAAGCCAGCCGTTCACCTTCTTGCGGTTGTTCCGACCATCCAGGCAGTCGCGGACGATGCCT
>JAKSBE010000420.1 GCA_022361275.1 Kiloniellales bacterium | reverse complement strand
GCAAGGCGCTGGACAAGCCGGTCTACGAGCTGCTCGGCGGCCGGCTCCGCGAGGGCCTGCGCAGCTACACCTATCTCTACCCGGAGCCGGGCGAGGACGAGCGCGTCTACGGCGACCCAGACCTGGCCGCGGAGCGGGCGGTCGCCTGCATCGCCCAGGGCTTCACCGCGGTGAAGTTCGATCCGGCCGGGCCCTATACGGTCTACGACGGCCGCCAGCCGGACCTGGAGGCCCTCGACCGCTCGGAACTCTTCGTCCGGAGGCTGCGCGAGGCGGTCGGCGCCAAGGCGGACCTGCTGTTCGGCACCCACGGCCAGTTCACCGCCAGCGGCGCGATCCGTCTGGCCCGCCGGCTGGAGCCCTACGATCCGCTCTGGTTCGAGGAGCCGACCCCGCCGGAGATGCCGGAGGAGACGGCCAAGGTCGCCCGCGGCACCGCGATCCCCATCGCCACCGGCGAGCGCCTGGCGACCAAGTACGAGTTCGCCCGGGTCCTGAACTGCGGCGCGGCCTCGATCCTGCAGATGAACCTGGGCCGGGTCGGCGGCCTGCTCGAAGCCAAGAAGATCGCCGGAATGGCGGAGACCCACTACGCCCAGATCGCCCCGCACCTCTACTGCGGCCCCGTGGTCGGCGCTGCCAACATCCAGATCAGCGCCTGCACGCCCAACTTCCTGATCCTGGAAAGCATCCAGACCTGGGGCGGCTTCCACGCCGAGATCCTCAAGACCCCGATCCGCTGGGAAGACGGCTACGTCATCCCGCCCGACGCCCCGGGCCTGGGCGTCGAGCTGAACGAAGCGGTCGCCGCCGCGCACCCCTACAAAGGCGACGGCCTGCACCTGGAGATGTCCGAGGACTCCCTCTAGATCAAACCCCGCCTCATTGGCATCAATGAGGCGCAGATGATTTCATCTATTTCATATAGCTAGAGCAGCCCTCGGCGCCGCTGCGGCGCCCCTTCCCGTCCACCCTTGCCCGAGACCTGGGGCGTTGATCGAGATCGACGCCTTAGGTTTATGCCTTATGGCATGCATATAGATATTGCGACATAGTTGTGTCGAAGGATGTGACTCCGAGGGGCTGCGACCCGAGGGGGCATCAAGAAAAGGCGGGAGGACACTCATGACTCCGAAGACGACGATTTATCTGCTCTGCGCTTTGGGAGGCGCACTCGGTCTGGCGGCCTGCGGCCTGCAGTTGCAGAAGGCCGAGCAGGCCGCGCCCGCGACCGACGAGCACGGCGAGGCGCTCTACCAGGGCTATCTCGGCCTGTCGAAGCTGGAATACGATGAGGGTGACTATCGGGACTCCGACTACTTCGCGGTGCGCGCCATGCTGGCCGGCGCCAACGAGAAGTTCGAGCCGCAGATGATCAGCGCCCGCGACCTGCCGGCCGCCAAGCTGAACGAGATGGCCTCGGCACGCCGCAAGGTCATCACCGCGGTCTACCGGGGCTCGGTCACCAAGCTGCCGCGCGCCTCGGCGGAAGCGCAGGTCCTTTTCGACTGCTGGATGCAGGAGCAGGAAGAGAACTTCCAGCCGGACGACATCGCCGCCTGCAAGCAGGGGTTCGAGACGGCGATGAAGCGCATCGACGCGGCCTTCGTCCCGGGCGAGCCTTTCCGGGGCCCGACCGACGATCGGCTGGTCTTCGACGTCTTCTTCGATTTCGACAAGGACGAGCTGAGCCCGGTCGCCAAGGAGCATCTCGCGGCCATCGCCGAGATCACCCGCTCCTACGAGAACCCGGTCGTCACCGTCCTGGGCAACGCCGATCAGGTCGGGGCCACCGACTACAACGTCGCCCTGTCGGAACGGCGGGCCAAGGCCGTTGCCAGGGAACTGCAGGCCAACGGGGTGAAGGCCGACGCCGTGCTCGCCAGGGGCGACCAGGCGCCCAGCGTCGCGAACCCGGAGCGCAGGCCCGAGGCCATGAACCGCCGGGCCCTGATCGTGGTTCGCGAGGCCGAGCCGAACTAGCCCGCGGTCCGCCGGCGCGAGGCGGAGCAGAAGGCCGCCGGGACAAGCGGCCTGCGCTCCGGCACGCCGTCGTGGAATGTCTCCTGGATTTCATGGCACTGCGCCTTTCCTGCCGTTACATTCCGCAAGGGGGCGTGCGAAGGGAAATCGTGCCGTGACGTGGGAGGATTCTATGCGCGCGAAACGACGCCGGCGGGTCGCGGCTCTGCTCGGCCTCCTCGGCCTGTCTCCGCTGCTGTCCGCCTGCGAGGAGCAGAACACCTACGTGGCGCCGCCGGCGCCCAAGGTCACGGCGGCCCGGCCCCTGGTCCAGGACGTGACGGAGTACCTCGAGTTCACCGGGACGACCGTCGCCTACGCCAGGGTCGAGGTCCCGGCGCGGGTCCCGGGCGTCCTGAGGAGCCTGCACTTCGAGGTCGGCACCCCGGTCAACGAAGGCGAGCTGTTGTTCACCATCGACCCGGTGGAGTACGAGGCCCAGGTGCAGGCCGCCGAGGCCGAGCTGGCCCGGGCCGAGGCCCGGCGGACCGAGACGGCGAAGGCGCTCGAGCGGGCCGAGACGCTGATCAAGCGGGGCAACATCTCCCAGGCCCGGGTCGACGAGGCGGAGGCCGACTTCCTCTCGGCGAAGGCCGAGGTCCTGGTCCGGGAGGCCAACCTCACCCGGGCCCGGATCAACCTCGGCTACACCAGGGTGACCGCGCCGATTACCGGCCGCGTCGGACGCAACCTGGTGGACGTGGGGAACCTGGTCGGCCAGGGCGAGGCGACCATCCTGACCGACATCACGACCTACGACCCGATCTATGTCTATTTCGAGGTCAACGAACGCGATCTTCTGCGCTATCTGGCGATGAACCGCAAGGAAGCGCCGGACGACAGCCCGGCCGGCCGGCGGGAGACCATGCCGATCGAGGTCGGGCTGGCGAACGAGGAGGGCTTCCCGCATCGGGGCATCACCGACTTCGCCGAGTCCCAGGTCGACCCGGACACCGGCACCATCCGGGTCCGGGGCGTCGTCCCGAACCCGGGGCAAGACCCCGTCTTCCTGCCGGGACTCTTCGTCCGCATCCGCCTGCCCTTCGAGACCCGCCCGGACGTGCCGCTGGTCGCCGAGCGCGCCGTCGGCTTCGACCAGGGCGGCCAATACCTCCTGGTCGTGAGCGCCGAGAACGTCGTGGAGAAGCGCAGGGTCGCCCTCGGTCCCCTCGTCGACGGCCTGCGCGTCGTCACCGGCGGCATCGGGCCCGACGACCGGGTCGTGGTCAACGGACTGCAGCGGGCCCGCGAAGGCATCACGGTCCAGGCCGCGGAAATCGACATGGCGCGCCTGACCGCCTCGGCGATCGAGGCCGGCGGCGCATCCGACAGCGACAGGCAGACGGACGACAAGGGCGCCAGCATCGACGACGGCGCCCCGGTCGACGCGGGCCTGGCGGAGGAGCCGGCGCCCAGCCGCGACGCGGCCGCGCCGGCACCGCCCCCCGCATCGCCCCCCGCATCGCCCAAGGACTGATCCGGCGGAGGGCGCGCCATGTTCTCCAAATTCTTCATCGAGCGGCCGATCTTCTCCAGCGTGGTGTCGATCATCATCGTCATCGCCGGCCTGGTGACCCTCGGCACCCTGCCGGTCGCCCAGTATCCCGAGATCACGCCGCCGACGGTCTCGGTCAGCACGGTTTACCCCGGCGCCAGCGCCAGCGTGGTGGCCGAGACCGTGGCGGCGCCGATCGAGCAGGAAGTCAACGGCGTCGAGGGCATGATCTACATGTCCTCGACCAGCGCCAGCGACGGCTCCTACAACCTCACCGTGACCTTCGAGGTCGGCACCGATCTCGACCTCGCCCAGATCCTGGTCCAGAACCGGGTCGCGCTGGCGGAGCCCCGCCTGCCGGAGGAGGTCAGGCGCGAGGGCGTGAGCACCAAGAAGCAGTCGACCAACATCGTCCTGATCATCTCCCTCGCCTCCCCCGGGGACCGCTACGACGAGCTTTTCCTCAGCAACTACGCGACCCTGCAACTCCGCGACAGCCTGAGCCGTATCGACGGGGTCGGCGAGGTCACGATCTTTCCGTCGAGCGACTACAGCATGCGGATCTGGCTCGATCCGCAGCAGCTCAGGTCGCGGGGCATCACCACCGCGGAGGTGGTCGGCGCGATCCGCGAACAGAACGTGCAGGTCGCCGCCGGCCAGATCGGACAGCCGCCGGCGCCCGAATCGCAGAACTTCCAGCTCTCGGTGAACGTGCTCGGCCGCCTGAGCGAGGTCGGGCAGTTCGAGGACATGATCGTCAAGGCGACCGACGACGGCCGGATCGTACGCTTGCGCGATGTCGCCCGGGTCGAGCTGGGCGGCCAGAACTACAACATGACCTCCAGGATCAACGGCGCGCCCTCGGCGAGCATCCTGATCTACCAGTTGCCGGGCGCCAACGCACTCCAGGTGGCGACCGACGTCCGCGCGAGAATGCGGGAGCTCGCGGCCCTCCTGCCGCAGGGGGTCGCCTACAGCGTGCCTTACGACACCACGCTTTTCGTCGACGCCTCGATCACCGAGGTCTACATCACCCTTTTCCAGGCCTCCGCCCTGGTCTTCCTGGTCCTCTTCATCTTCCTGCAGGACTGGCGGGCGACCCTGGTGCCGGCCGTGACGATCCCGGTCTCCCTGATCGGCACCTTTGCCGTCATGGGCGCCCTGGGCTTCTCGCTCAACATGCTGACGCTCTTCGGCCTGGTGCTGGCGATCGGGGTCGTGGTCGACGACGCCATCGTGATCGTCGAGGCGACCACGGTGCACATCGAGAAGGGCCTGCGACCGAGGGAGGCCGCGATCAAGGCGATGTCGGAGGTGGCCGGCCCGGTGGTCGCGACCACGCTGGTCCTGCTCGCGGTCTTCGTGCCCTCGGCCTTCCTGCCCGGCATCACCGGCGAGATGTACCGGCAGTTCGCCCTGACCATCGCCGTCGCGACGGTGTTCAGCACGATCAACGCCCTGACCATGAGCCCGGCCCTCTCGGCGCTGCTGCTGCGGCCGCAAAAGGGCCGGAAGAACGCCTTCTTCCGGGGCTTCGACGCCGGCTTCGCCAAGGTCGGCGCCGGCTATGCCGCCGTCACCCGGGCCCTGCTCCGCCGCACCGCCGTGGTGATGCTGCTCTTCGTCGCACTCTCGGCCCTGACAGGCTGGCAGTTCGGCCGGCTGCCGACCGGCTTCCTGCCCGCGGAGGACCAGGGCTACCTCGTCGCCAGCGTCCAGCTCCCCGACGGCGCCTCCCTGGGGCGGACCGAACGGGTCCTTGAGCGGATCGACGGCATCCTCGAGGCGGCACCCGGGGTGGCGGGCTGGGTCTCGCTCGGCGGCTTCTCCCTGATCGACGGCACCAACGCCTCGAACGCCGCGACCGTCTTCGTCGTCCTGGCGCCCTGGGGCGAGCGCCAGGACCCGGCGCTGAGCCAGGAGGCGATCCTCGGCTATCTGCAGGGCCGGCTCTTCGCGATCCAGGAGGCGATCGCCTTCGCCTTCCCGACTCCGGCGATCGACGGCCTCGGGGTCTCGGGCGGCTTCCAGTTCCAGCTTCAGGACCGCGGCGGCGTCGGCCTGGTCGAACTCGGCAAGACGGCGCAGGAGATCATCGCCGACGGCGGCGCCCAGTCCGGGCTCACCAACCTCAACACGACCTTCCGGGCCGGCGTGCCGCAACTCTTCGCCGAGGTCGACCGGACCAAGGCCAAGAAGCTGGGGGTCTCGCTCGACGAGGTCTTCGGCACCCTGCAGGCCTACCTGGGCTCCGCCTACGTCAACGACTTCAACCGCTTCGGCCGCACCTGGCAGGTCAAGGTCCAGGCCGACCATCCCTTCCGCCTCAAGCCCGAGGACATCGGGCAGCTCGAGGTCCGCAACGCCGAAGGGCAGATGGTGCCGATCGGAACCCTGGTGGCCGTCGACTACGTGACCGGTCCGCAGACGATCCTGCGCTACAACCTCTATCCCACGGCCTCGATCACCGGCCAGGCGGCGCCCGGCTTCAGTTCGGGCCAGGCACTCCGGCTCATGGAGGACATGGCGCGCGAGAAACTCCCGCCCTCTCTGGGCTTCGAGTGGACCGGCGTGTCCTTCCAGGAAAAGCAGGTCGGCAACGAGGCGCTGGGGATCTTCGCCCTGGCGATCCTCCTGGTCTTCCTCGTGCTCGCGGCCCAGTACGAGAGCTGGACCAATCCCGCCGCCGTGATCCTGGTCGTGCCCCTGGCGGCGCTGGGCACCGTCGCCGCCCTGATCGCGCGGGAGTTCGACAACAACGTCTACACCCAGATCGGCATCGTCCTGCTGATCGGCCTGGCCAGCAAGAACGCCATCCTGATCGTCGAGTTCGCCAAGGAGGCGCGCGCGCGGGGCTTCGGCATCCTGGAAGCCGCGACGGAGGCCGCCGGGCTCCGCTTCCGGCCGATCCTGATGACCGCGATCTCCTCGATCGCCGGCTTCATGCCGCTGGTGGTCGCGAGCGGCGCCGGCGCGGCCAGCCGCCAGGCCGTCGGCACCGCCGTGGTCGGCGGCATGATCGCGGCGACGCTGATGTCCCTGATGTTCACGCCGGTCTTCTACCTGGTGATGCAGCGGCTGAGCGAGCTCGGACGCCCACGGCCGGTGAAAAGCGACCCCCCCTCGCCCGCCGGGTAGGGCTGCGGGACAGGCGGCCGAAGACCCTTGCGCGCTCTTCGGGGGCCGAGCGCGAAGAGTCTTCGGCAACCAGCTAAGAGGGGCCGGCTCAACGGGCTTGGCCGGTCTGCGGGATCGAGGAGGCCTCCTCGTGGGGAGGGGGCGTCTCGAGCGATTCGCCCGCCTTGCCCTGGATCTTCCATTTCTGCTTCAGGTCCCGGATGGTCACCTGACCGCCCTTCGCCTTGTGCTGTTCCTCCCAGGATTCCAGAAGATCGAAGCAGGCGTGGTCGATGTAGGTCAGGTGCTGGATCGAGACGTGGAGATGCCAGTCCGCGGGAACCCGCTAATGCGTGTTGTGTGATGGTTTCAGGCCCCGGAACGCGACGGGCGGCGGCCCGATGGCCGCCGCCCGAAAGACGCTTTCTTCGAGGCTTGCCGCGCCCGGGTCAGCTTTCCTGGGCGGCGGACAGCGGCTGCGACTGCCGCTGGGCCTCGTTGTTGGCGGCAAAGAGCGCCATACCCAGGACGACGATGGCGATACCGGTGATCGACACGCCGACCAGGGTACCGTCGAGGGCGACGCCGCCGAGCGGCTCCCTGGGTTGCTCGCCGGAGACGGCCAGGAAGTGCGTCGCCGCCATGCCGGAGTAGTGCATCAAGGTGATCGCGAGCCCCATGATCAGGGCCGACACGCCGCGGTTGTTGCTGCGCTCCTGCCGGCGGGCCTCCAGGGTGTAGGCCATCTGCCAGAGCGCGTAGCTGGCCAGGACCACGGCGGCCAGGATCGAAACCGAGAACCAGACGGGATCGTAGCGGATGATCGCATACATCCGCATCGCCGCCATGCCGGTGTAGTGCATCAAGCCGATGCCGCCGCCTAGGATCGCTCCGGCGACCAGAAGCAGGCCGATGCTCTTCGAGCGCTTGCTGACGAAATAGAAGGCGAAGCCGCTGGCCAACATGGCGAAAACCGCCGAGACGACGGTCAGCGTCGGATCGTAATGGATGTTCCCGTCCACGTTGCCGCAGAGCCAGGCCGGCATCTTCAGCGCCATCATGCCGGAGAAGTGCATGGACCAGATACCGGCCCCCATCGCGACCCCGCCGGTCGCCAGCCAGCGCAGGCGCAGCCCTTTCGAGGGCGCCGCGACCACGCGCTCGACCACGTAGAACGAGACGAAGGCCGCGAAAGCGGCGATCGCATAGGATACCAGCACCAACCAGAGGGTATAGTTTTGCTCGACGTCGTAGAACTGGGCGTGCTGCTCGGTCAGGAAGAACTCCGAGAACATGTCACAGATCCCCTGTTTCACTCTCACCAAACGACGGGCCGCAGTCCTGCCGCAGGCCGGCCCTGCCTTTGCCTGGCCCCCTTTGCCTCGGCTGCCCCTTTACCTCGGCTGCCCCTTTGCCTCGGCTG
>JAKSBE010000582.1 GCA_022361275.1 Kiloniellales bacterium | reverse complement strand
TCCTTCTTCGCCTGGCCGGCGGTCAGCTCGATGATCTCGGCGGTGTTGTCGTTCATCCCCGTTCCCTCTCTCTTCGGCGCCCGGCACCGGCCCAGGCTGTAAAGCGGGCCGTACGGGCTCGGCGGGTGGTCCCGAAACGCCGCCGGTTTCCGGCTCGGCCGGCAGGACCCCGACGCCGCAATCGGCGATATTGGATCTTGCCCGCCGTTGCATTTTGCTTGACTCTTAGCCCCTGCGCGACTTTTTTGCAACGCACAACGTTTCTGCTTGTTGCGATACCGAGCCTGTGGGAGAAATAAAGTTGCGATATGCTGTCATTTTTAGAAAGATGGTTGTTATTTTGAGGTGAGGCATGGCCGAGGGACGCGAGGCGAAAGGCCCTGAAACGCCCGGGAATGCTGCAACGCGGCGGGATCGGCCCTGGCTGATCCGGACCTATGCCGGCCATTCGACCGCGGCGGCCTCCAACGCGCTCTACCGCCAGAACTTGGCGCGTGGCCAGACCGGGCTCTCGGTCGCCTTCGACCTGCCGACCCAGACCGGCTACGACTCGGACCACGAACTGGCCCGGGGCGAGGTCGGCAAGGTCGGCGTACCGGTCGGGCACCTGGGCGACATGCGGCAGCTCTTCGAGGGCATCCCGCTCGACCGCATGAACACCTCGATGACCATCAACGCGACGGCGCCCTGGCTGCTGGCGCTCTACGTCGCCTGCGCCGAGCGGCAGGGCGTGGCCCGGGAGACGCTCTCCGGCACGACCCAGAACGACATCCTCAAGGAGTACCTCTCGCGCGGCACCTACGTCTTCCCGCCGCAGCCCTCGATGAAGCTGACCACCGACGTGATCGCCTTCACCTACCGCGAGATCCCCAGGTGGAACCCGGTCAACGTCTGCTCCTACCACCTGCAGGAGGCCGGGGCGACGCCGGTCCAGGAGCTGGCCTTCGCCCTGGCCAACGCCCAGGCGATCCTGGACGCGGTGCGCGAGGCGGGCCAGGTGCCCGAGGCCGACTTCCCCAAGGTGGTCGGGCGGATCTCCTTCTTCGTCAACGCCGGGGTCCGCTTCGTCACCGAGATGTGCAAGATGCGCGCCTTCACCCGGATGTGGGACGGGATCTGCGCCGGGCGCTACGGCGTCGCGGACCCCAAGTTCCGGCGCTTCCGCTACGGCGTCCAGGTCAACTCGCTCGGCCTCACCGAGCAGCAGCCGGAGAACAACGTCTACCGCATTCTGCTGGAGATGCTGGCCGTGGTGCTGTCCAAGGACGCCCGCGCCCGGGCGGTGCAGCTGCCGGCCTGGAACGAGGCCCTGGGGTTGCCGCGGCCCTGGGACCAGCAATGGTCGCTGCGCCTGCAGCAGATCGTCGCCGAGGAGACCGACCTCCTGGAATACGGCGACATCTTCGACGGGGCGGAGGTGATCGAGGCCAAGGTCACGGAACTGATCGCGGAGGCGCAGGCCGAACTGGCCCGGATCGAGGAACTGGGCGGCGCGGTGGCGGCGGTCGAGGCCTCCTACATGAAGGAGCGCCTGGTCGAGAGCAACGCCCGGCGCCTGGAGGCGATCGAGTCCGGCGCCCAGGTCGTGGTCGGAGTGAACGCCTACAGCGAATCGGAACCCTCGCCGCTGACCACCGGCGAGGGCGACTTCCTGACCATCGACCCCGCGGTCGAGGCCGAACAGGTCGCGGCGCTGCAGGCCTGGCGCGAGGGCCGCGACCTGGCCGAGGTGGGCCGGGCGCTGGAGGCCCTGAGCGCGGCGGCCAGGGAGGACCGCAACGTCATGGAGCCCTCGATCGCCTGCGCCCATGCCGGGGTCACCACCGGCGAATGGACCGAGGCGCTGCGCCGGATCTGGGGCGAGTACCGGGCGCCGACCGGGGTCGGCCGGGCGGTCGGCCGGGCGGTCGGGTTGGCGGGCAACGAGGACGCCGGCCTGGCGGCGGTCCGCCGGAGGGTCGAGGAGGTCTCCAAGCGGCTCGGCCGGCGGCTCAAGATGCTGGTCGGCAAGCCGGGCCTGGACGGCCATTCCAACGGCGCCGAGCAGATCGCGGTGCGCGCCCGCGACGCCGGCTTCGAGGTGGTCTACGAGGGCATCCGCCTGACGCCGGCGCAGATCGCCGGCGCCGCCCTGGAGGAGGGCGTGCACGTGGTCGGCCTCTCGATCCTATCCGGCTCCCACGTGCCCCTGGCGCAGGAGGTCATCCGCCACCTGGCCGCCCAGGGCCTGGGCGAGCTGCCGGTGGTCGCCGGCGGGATCATCCCGCCGGAGGACGCCGCCCTGCTGCGCGAGGCCGGCATCGCCGCAGTCTACACCCCCAAGGACTACGACCTGACCGCGATCATGGCCGACATCGTCGACATCGTCGACCGCAGCCCCAAGGAAGCGGCCTGAGTGCGGAGCATGTGAGGTCGGCGGACCTCAGCGGTCGGTCGTCGTCATCGTCGTCCCCCGCCTTGCAGTGCGAGCTGCGGTGAACGCCGAACCGCACGGTCGATGCAGCCACCGAGGACGTCCACCGGGAAGGGCGGCCAGCCGCTGTCGAACGGCGTCAGCTGCGCCTTCGCACCCGACCGTCTCGGCCTTATTTTCGGGCCAATTGGCGCGGCATGGACTAGAGTCGCGGCAACCCTCGCTAGAAATGGACATGCCATGCCGACGCGAATGATCCATCTCATCAATCCCAAGACCCGGTCCTTCACCACCCGGCCGATGTACTTCAACCGGGCGCTCTACTCGCCCCTGGCCGGTTTGCTGACGGTTGCCGGGCTGATCCCGCGGGACCAGTACGAGGTCGTGCTGACCGACGAGAACATCGAGGAGATCGACTTCGACCTGAAGGTCGACATGGTCGGCATCTCGGCGATGACCAGCTACGTGAAGCGCGGCTACGAGATCGCGGACGCGTTCCGGCGGCGCGGCGTCCCCGTGGTCATGGGCGGGGTGCATCCCAGCTTCATGACCGAGGAGGCGCTGCAGCACTGCGACGCGGTGGTGGTCGGCGAGGCCGACCTGGTCATGGACAAGGTCCTGGAGGACCTGAGGAACGGCGAGCTCAAGGGCGTCTACAAGGCCGAGGGCCTGCACCCCATGGTCGACATGCCCATGCCGCGCTACGACCTCGTCAAGAAGAACCGCTACGTCAACCGCACCTTCGTGCAGACTTCGCGCGGCTGCCATCACGGCTGCAGCTTCTGCTCCGAGCATATGATGTACGGTCTGAAGTTCCGCTACCGGCCGGTCGGCGAGGTGATTCACGAGATCGAGAACTGCGGCCAGAACTTCATCTCGCTCAACGACGCCGACTTCTTCGGCACGCCGGAGCGGCCGAAGGAGGTCATGCGCGCGCTCAAGGGCCGCGGCATCAAGTGGCAGGCCGGCGTGACCAGCAAGCTGGCCCTCAACGACGAACTGCTGGAGCTGGCCGCGGAGAGCGGCTGCTTCATGCTGTCGATCGGCTTCGAGTCGATCTCGCGCGAGACCCTGACCAGCGTCCACAAGCACGTCAACCGGCCGGAGACCTTCCAGAGGCTGGTCGAGAAGATCCACGGTTACGGCATCATGGTCTTCGGGCTCTTCATCTTCGGCTTCAACAACGACCATCCCTCGGTCTTCGAGGAGACGGTGAAGTTCAACATCGGCGCCGACTTCGACATGTGCGCCTATTCGGTCCTGACGCCCTATCCCGGGACCCTGCTGTGGTACCAGATGAAGCCGGACGTGGTGTCCTTCGACTGGGACCTCTACGACCAGGGCCACATCGTCTACAAGCCGCGGGGCCTGACGCCGAACCAGCTCCGCGAAGGCCACATGCACGCCTACAGCCGCTTTTATGCCCTGTCCTCGATCGCCAAGCGCTTCCCCCTGACCGGGCCGCGCAGCCGGACCCAGTGGGGCATCTACAACACCTTCTTCCGCAAGGGCGAGGTGACCGGCCGCAACCTGGAGCAGGCCGTGGCTTCGGCGACGGCCGAGCCGGAGTTCACGCCGCGGCCGCCGATCATGCCGCTCAAGAAGGAGTGGCGCGACGTGGTCGAGGAGGGCATCGAGCTCTCCGAGGCCGCCAGGGCCCGGCGCCGTGGCCCGCTCGTCGGCGCGGCCAGCCCGGCGGCGGGAGACTAGGACCGACTTGCATGAATTCGGTATGTCACCCCCACCGCGCGCAGCGCCATCGGGAAACTGCCCTCTTAAGTCCGGCGCAGGAAAAAACGCGCCGGACCTTGGGACCATCGCATTGGCGCAGATCCGGATCGGATGCGGTTGTGTCGGGCCGAACGTAAGGCCCCCCCGAACGTAAGGCCCCTGAACGTAAGGCGGGCGGGCCGGCCTTGGCGGCCTGGCTAGGGCATTGCCCCTCGCGGCCGGGCTGAATATCTTTTTCCGTAATCGAAGTGGGGCCGGAGCGGGCCTGAAGCAGCGCCCGCCGCCGGCCCCTTGTC
>JAKSBE010000233.1 GCA_022361275.1 Kiloniellales bacterium | reverse complement strand
TGGGCGGCGGCACCTTCGACGTCTCGATCCTGGAGATCGGCGACGGCGTCTTCGAGGTCAAGTCGACCAACGGCGACACCTTCCTGGGCGGCGAGGACTTCGACAAGCGGATCATCGACTACCTGGCCGACGAGTTCAAAAAGGAGCAGAGCATCGACCTGCGCGCCGACAAGCTGGCGCTGCAGCGTCTCAAGGAGGCGGCCGAGAAGGCCAAGATCGAGCTCAGCTCCGCGACCCAGACCGAGGTCACCCTGCCGTTCATCACCGCCGACCAGAGCGGCCCCAAGCACCTCAACATCAAGCTGACCCGCGCCAAGCTGGAGGCCCTGGTCGACGACCTGATCCAGCGCACCGTCGGGCCTTGCAAGGCGGCGCTGAAGGACGCCGGGCTCAGCCCGGGCGAGATCGACGAGGTGATCCTGGTCGGCGGCATGACCCGCATGCCCAAGGTCAGCGAGACCGTGAAGACCTATTTCGGCAAGGAGCCGCACCGCGGGGTCAACCCGGACGAGGTCGTGGCCATCGGCGCGGCGATCCAGGGCGGCGTCCTGCGCGGCGACGTCAAGGACGTGCTGCTGCTCGACGTGACGCCGCTGTCCCTGGGCATCGAGACCCTGGGCGGCGTCTTCACCCGCCTGATCGACCGCAACACCACGATCCCGACCAAGAAGAGCCAGACCTTCTCGACCGCCGAGGACAACCAGACCGCGGTGACGATCCGCGTCTTCCAGGGCGAGCGCGAGATGGCGGCGGACAACAAGCTGCTCGGCCAGTTCGACCTGGTCGGCATCCCGCCGGCGCCGCGCGGCCTGCCGCAGGTCGAGGTCACCTTCGACATCGACGCCAACGGCATCGTCCAGGTCTCGGCCAAGGACAAGGCCACCGGCAAGGAGCAGCAGATCCGCATCCAGGCCTCGGGCGGACTCGCCGACGACGACATCGAGCGCATGGTGCGCGAGGCCGAGGAGCACGCGACCGAGGACAAGAAGCGGCGCGAGTTGGTCGAGGCCCGCAACCAGGCCGAGGCCGTGATCCATACCGCCGAGCGCTCGCTCGCCGATGCCGGCGACAAGGTTTCCGCGACCGACAAGGAAGCGGTCGAAGCGGCGGTCCGGGACCTGAATTCGGTCAAGGACGGTGACGACCTGGAAGCGATCCGGCAGAAGACCGAAGCCCTCGGTCAGGCCGCGATGAAGCTGGGCGAGGCGCTCTACAAGGCGACCCAGGAACAAGGCGCGGCCGAAGCCGGCGGGCCGGCCGGCGATGGCGAGCAGGCCGGGACGCAGGCCGACGAGGGTGTCGTCGATGCCGACTTCGAGGAAGTCGACGACGACAAGAAGGGCAAGACGGCGTAAGCGGTCGGCCCCGAACCGAGGGCGCGCAGCATGGCTCTCCTGAGCAGACATGACGGACGCGCGGCGCTGCCACGGCAGCGTCGTCGTGCCGTCGCGCCTCGGGCCTGAGCGCGGCCATGGCGACGCAGGACTACTACGAACTGCTGGGCGTCGAGCGCGGCGCGAGCGTGGACGAGATCAAGAAGTCCTACCGCAAGCTCGCGATGCAGTATCACCCGGACCGCAACCCGGGCGACCAGGAGGCGGAGCAGAAGCTCAAGGAGCTGAATCAAGCCTACGGCGTGCTCAAGGACGAGCAGAAGCGTGCCGCCTACGACCGCTTCGGTCACGCCGCCTTCGAGAACGGTGCCGCGGGCGCCGGGGCCGGCGGTTTCGACTTCAACTTCGCCAGCGGCTTCGCGGACATCTTCGACGAGATGTTCGGCGACTTCATGGGCGGCAACCGCCGCGGCCGCGAGGTCCATGGCGCCGACCTGCGCTACAACATGGAGATCTCGCTGGAGGAGGCCTTCGGCGGCAAGGAGGCCGAGATCCGGGTGCCGACCAGCATCGGCTGCGACGACTGCCACGGCAGCGGCGCCGAGAAGGGCGCCGCGCCGGTGACCTGCACGACCTGCGGCGGCCGCGGCCGGATTCGCTCGCAATCCGGGTTCTTCACGGTCGAGCGGACCTGCCCGACCTGCCACGGCAACGGCCGGGTGATCGAGAACCCCTGCAAGGTCTGCGGCGGCGCCGGCCGGGTCCAGCGGGAGAAGACCCTGCAGGTCAACATCCCCGCCGGGGTCGAGGACGGCACGCGGATCCGCCTCGCAGGTGAGGGCGAGGCCGGCCTGCGCGGCGGGCCTTCCGGCGATCTCTACATCTTCATCACCGTGGCGGCGCATCCCTTCTTCCAGCGCGGCGGCGCCGACCTGCTCAGCAAGGTGCCGATCCCCATGACCACGGCGACTCTGGGCGGCACGGTGGAGGTGCCGGGCATCGACGGCAAGCGGGTCCGGGTCACCGTACCCGCCGGCACCCAGAACGCCCACCGCTTCCGGCTCAAGGGCAAGGGCATGACCGTGTTGCGCAGCAACCAGCGCGGCGATCACTACATCGAGGTCCAGGTCGAGACTCCGGTCAACCTGACCAGGCGGCAGAAGGAGCTGCTGAAGGAGTTCGAGGCGGCCTCCAAGGGCCAGAAGACCAGCCCGGAGTCGGAGAGCTTTTTCTCCCGGGTCAAGGACCTCTGGGGCGAACTCAGGGACTGAGGCCGCCCGCCGGCCATGGTCGCCGGGCCATCAGGCGGTCCGGCATCCTCTCTATCGGATAGATCGACTCATCTCCGCCAAAACCCGGACGCCCCGGGGCATAGCGGTGACGACCGCCGATATGATGGCTTCATCGGTGGACGGTCTTGATGTAGCTTAAACCGCAGGGTGAATCTGCCGCGGATCCGATCCGGGCTCGGGCGGCGACCGTAAAAAGGGGACTTCATGACGGGCAAGGCAGGACAGGCCGGCGGCAGGGTTTCCATCGCTTTGGGCGCACTCGGCCTCTCGGCTTTGCTTTGCGTCAGCCCGGTCGCGGCCGCGGAACCGAGCTGCGGCCAGCTCGTGCAGGAGGCCTTCACCGAGTTCTGGGGGCTGCCCCAGGGCGAGGACCGCTACACCGCGGATCTGGGGCCGGTCGTCGAGCGCTGCGGGAGTGGCGAGGCGGCGGCCTTCAGGAACGACGCGCCGGGCACGCGCGACACCTTCCTCGGCCTCCAGGCCTATGCCAACGGCCAGGACGAAGCCGCGGTCGAGGCCTGGCAGGGCGGCGTGACGGCCGGCAATCCCCTGGCCATGGTCGCCCTGGGCGACCAGGAACTCCGCAGGGGGCTCGAGGAAGGCTGGGCCGCCGACGGCCTGGAACGGGCCCACGGCTGGTACCGCAAGGCCGCGGCCGCCGGCTCGGCGCTCGGCATGTCCAAGCTGGCCTGGCTCTACGACGAAGGCCATCACGTCGAAGCCGACCCGGCCGAGGCCACGGCCTGGTACATGAAGGCGGCCGAGGCCGGCGAGCCGACGGCGATGCGCAAGGTCGGCGATTCCTTCCGGGACGGCAAGGGGGTCGCCGTGGACATCGTGATCGCCATCCGCTGGTACGTCTGGGCCGGCGAGGCCGGCGCCGAGGAGGCCTACCACAGCCTCGGGGTCATCTACGACGAGGGCCGGGGCGTGCCCGAGGACGACACCAAGGCCGTCTACTACTTCCGGATCGCCGCTCTGGCCGGGGTGCCGGAGGCCATGCTCAGCCTGGGCTCGATGTATCACGAGGGCGCCGGCGTGGAGCGGGATTACGAGGAAGCCGCCTACTGGTACGAGAACGCGGTCGACGCCGGCCTCGACGAGGCGGGCAGCGACCTGGGACTGCTCTACTACGAAGGCAGCGGGGTGGAACGCGACCATGAAGTCGCGCTGCACTTCTTCGTCCTGGGCGCGACCGCCGGCCGGCCCGACGGCATGGCCTACGCCAGCATCCTCTATACCGAGGTGGGCGACTACGAAGCCGCCTACTTCTGGACGGTCGTGGCCATCACTTTCGGAGTCCTCGAGGTCACCTTCCGCGCGATCGAGCTGCGGGGCCTGCTGTCCGAAGAGGTGATCGCGGAGACCGAGGCCCGCGCCGCCGTCTGGACCCCCGGCACCCCGGTCCCGGAGTCCCGGCCCATCCAGCACTAGCTCTGCTATGGCGCCCAGCCTGCACCGCCTTTGCCGCCCGGGAAAGGCGTGCTACATCGCGGCGACCTATAGAGGCTAGGGAGCGCCGCCATGGAGAGCTACAGGATCGGAGTCGTCGGCTGTGCCGGGCGCATGGGGCGGATGATCGCCCGCATCGTCCAGCAGACCGAAGGCTGCGTCCTCGCGGGCGGCAGCGACCGGCCGGACTGCGGCGCGCTCGGCAGCGACCTGGGCGTCCTGGCCGGGCTGGGCGCGCTCGGCCTGCCGGTCAGCGACGACACGGTGACGCTCTTCGCCCGCTCCGACGCGGTGATCGACTTCACCACGCCTGCGGCCACGGCAATCCACGCCGACCTTGCCGCCCAGGCCCACGCGGTCTTCGTGGTCGGCACCACCGGCCTCGACTCGGCGCAGGAAAAGCGGATCACGCTCGCCGCCAAGCACACGGCGGTGGTCCGCGCCGCAAACATGAGCCTGGGGGTCAACCTGCTGCTCGGTCTGGTCGAGCAGGTGGCCCGGGCGCTGGACCCGGACTACGACATCGAGGTCCTGGAGATGCATCACCGGCACAAGGCGGACGCGCCCTCGGGCACGGCCCTGGCCCTGGGCGCGGCGGCGGCGGCCGGCCGCGGGGTCGACCTGGAGCGCGCCGCGGTGCGCAGCCGCGACGGCATCACCGGGCCGCGGAATCCCGGCGACATCGGCTTCGCCACCCTGCGCGGCGGCGACGTCGCCGGCGACCACAGCGTGATCTTTGCCGGGCCCGGCGAGCGTATCGTCCTGGAGCACCGTGCGACCAGCCGTGAGGTCTTCGCCAAGGGCGCGATCAAGGCTGCCCTCTGGGCCCGCGACAGGAAGCCCGGCCTCTACTCCATGCGTGACGTGCTCGGGATCTAGGCGCTGGACGCCGGTGTCCGCGAACGGCTGTCATCACCGGGATCGAGGCCAGTGATGGCAGAGGAAGGGTATTAAGGTTCAGTGCGCGGTAGCGCTCAGGTTCAGCTCGTCACCGCGGCGCGGGCGCGCAGCGGGCCTTGGCCAGGGCCCGGCGCAGGGCCTTGGCAAGGTCGACCCGTTCCTCGGGGGTGAGGAAGCTGCCGACCACCAGGCTGCGGCCGTGGGAGCGCAGGGTCAGCTGGCTCTGGCGCTGCGGGGTGTCGTCGATCAGGACCTGCAGCCAGGTGGAGGGCAGTTGCCAGCGTTGTGCGCGGCCCCAGCTGTCGACCCTCTTGAGCGTCAGGTCGTGCCGGGTCAGGCGCAGGGTCTCGTAGGCCCGCCCGCTGCGATAGCTGGCCCGGAAGGCCAGGTAGATCAGGAGCAGGTCCAGACCGAGGAAGCCGACCACGGGCCAGGCGCCGACCACGAAGAACATCACCCCGGCGACGAAGCTGATCAGGCCGATCAGCCCCATCAGCAGGACGAAGCCTTCGGGCGGCAGGCTGCGGTGCGGCGTCAGCTCGGCGTCGAAGAGCACCTCCTCCTCGTCGCCCGCTCTGGCCTCGGGATCCCCGTTCATTCGACCGAGCATAGGACTCCCTCGGAAGCCGGTCAAAAGCGGCGTCTTGCCCGTTGGCCCTCCCCGAGCCGGTCGTTAGACTGCCGGCCATGAAAAAAGCCCAGATCGCAGAGTTCTTCGACCGTCTGGCGGCCGCGAACCCGGAACCGCGCGGCGAGCTGGAGTACGTCAACTCCTACACCCTGCTGGTCGCCGTGGTGCTCTCGGCCCAGGCGACCGACGTCGGCGTCAACAAGGCGACGCGCGGCCTCTTCCAGGTCGCCGACACGGCGCAGAAGATGGTCGACCTGGGCGAGGCGCGCCTCAAGGATCACATCAAGACCATCGGGCTCTACAACAGCAAGGCCAAGAACGTCATCGCGCTTTCCGAGATCCTGCTCCGGGACCACGAGGGCGAGGTACCGCGCGACCGGGCGGTGCTCGAGACCCTGCCGGGCGTCGGCCGCAAGACCGCGAACGTGGTCCTCAACATCGCCTTCGGCGAGCCGACCATCGCCGTCGACACCCACATCTTCCGGGTCGGCAACCGCACCGGCCTGGCGCCGGGCAAGACGCCGCTCGCGGTCGAACAGCTCCTGGAGAAGCGGGTGCCGAAGGCGCGCAAGCTCCACGCCCATCACTGGCTGATCCTGCACGGACGCTACGTCTGCAAGGCGCGCAAGCCGGACTGTCCCGTCTGCGTGGTCCGCGACCTCTGCGCCTACCAGGCCAAGACCACGCTGGAGACGCCGACCAAGCCGGCCAGGAAGGCCGCCGGGAAATCCGGGACGACGGGCAGGCGCAGCGGGCCCAGCACCCGGCGGGCCCGGGCCCCGCGCGGCTCGTCCTGAAGCTCTTCTATGGGCGGAAGGGCTCAGCTCACCGGTTCGTCGAGTCGCTCGCGCAAGAGTTGGTTGAGGCAGGCGCGCGGCTCGGTCTTCTGGGGCACCTCGTCGCCCCGCGCTTCGGCGTGGATGACCCGGTAGGCGCCCTTCTCCTTGTAGAGGAAGACGTCGAAGACGCACTCCGCTCCGACGTATTGCCAGATCTCCGCCGGCGTCTCGCGTCGTACCAGGCGCGGCGCGCCCAGAAGCTTGGACAGGCCGCTGCGGTCCAGGCCGATCAGGGCCTTGGGATCGTGGTCGATGATCGGCTTTGCCGCCGGTGCCGCCGCCAGGATCGGCGGCGCCGGCCCGGTCGGGTCGATCAGCTCGAAGGCCTCGCCGCTTCCGTTTTCCTCCGTCTGGGCGGCGGTCACCCCGGCCGGCTCCCCGGCGGTCTCGGCCGCGGGTGCCGTGCGCTCCACCGCGGTCGGCGCGCCGGTCTCGGCGAGCGGAAACGCTCCGGTCGCGCAGGCGGTCAGGGTCAAGCCCAGAAGCAGGGCCGCGGTCTTCGGGGCCAGGCGCAGCCCCCCTTGCGTGTAAAGCTCCCGGGTCGGGCGCTTGGCCATGGTGTTCAGCTCCTTGCCGATCGTGTCTTCTCAACCGGTGCTGCCGCCTGCATGCTTCCCTCCGTCGCCGCCGCCTGTACGAATTCCGCGGCCGAAAGGCGCTTTGCCTTGCGCTCTTGCTCGTCCTCGTCAAGCTCGATCATGCCCGAGATCCGGCCGCCGCGCTCGACCTCGAGCTCGCCGTAGCGGACCTCGCCCTCGACCGAGCCGGTCGCGCGGACCCTGAGGCAGCCGATCACCGTCAGATCACCCTGGTAGCGCCCGGAGATGTCGGCCTCCTGGATGTTAGCGGTGCCCTTGAAGAACCCGGTGCTGGAGATCTCGAGCCGGCGGCTGTCGGTCAGGGTCGCCTCGACCTTGCCCTCGACCACCAGCTGATCGCAGGTCTTGATCTCGCCGGACAGGCAGATCTCGCGTCCCACGATCAGCTTCTTGCCCTCGGTCTCGCCACCCGGAAGGCCGTCCGTCTCGGCCGCATCGAAGGGCCGGCGGGTCATGTCGGTGACGCGCGGCCCGCCCAGATCGCGCTGTGTCTGGCCGGCGGCCTCGCCGCCCTGGGTCGCGTTGCTGCGCCGCGAGGTGGCCTCTGGACCGCTGCCGCTCCTGGCCTCGCCGTGCTTGGATTTGCCGAACATGGTCACTCTCCTCTAGACCTCGATGCCCCCCGGATCGCTCAAGACCTTCTTGTTAACACAAAAGCTCAGGCGGTGCCTTCTCTCAAGCGGTGAAAGACGTGCACCATGAAGGCGGTCGCGACGACCGGCGTCACGATGTTGACGATCGGGATCGTCAACAGCAGGGTAACCACCACGCCGGCCAGGAAGACCCGGGCTCTCGAGGCCCGCCGCAGGCGCTTCGCCGCTGCCGCGTCGAGCCGCCGCACCGCCACCAGCTCGAAGTACTCGCGGCCCAGCAGGTAACCGTTAACCATATAGAACAGGAGAAGGTTGAAGGGCGGTAAAAACAGCAGCAGCAGATAGAAGGGCATCGCCAGCAGGTTCACGCCGATGGCCACGGCGGCGAAGACCAGCGCGCCCCGGATCGCCTCGCCCAGTGGCTGTTCGCGGGCCGGCGGCAGCGCCGGGTAGTGCCGCGCCTCGACCGCCTCGGCGACCCGCTCCAGGGACAGGCTCAGCACCAGCCCCATGGCCGCGGGGAACAGCAGGAAGCTCGCGAAGATCACGGCGGCCACGCTGGCGGCATCCACCAGCCAGTCGAGGACGCCGCGCAGCCAGGATTGGCCGTCGCCCGAAAAGAGCCAGTCGTTGAGGACGTCGCCGCCCCACATCAGCAGGTGGGAGGCGAGGAAGGACAAGGCGACCAGCACCGCCAGCGCGGCCAGGATCGCGATCAGGACCAGGCTGCGGATCCGGGGATCCCCCAGTTGCTCGAAGGCCTTTGCCAGCTGCGCCAACATGGCCCGGGGTGTAGCCCGTCGGGCCGAGCGCAGCAAGGGTCCCGCCCGGGTCCGCGCCGCGGCTTGTGGCGCCTGAGGGCCGGCGATACACTCCGGCCGCCCGCCACGTAAACCACCGAGAGCCGCCATGCCGGAACTTTCCTTCGATGTCGTCGGGATCGGGAATGCGATCGTCGACGTGCTGACTCAGGCCGACGACGCCCTGGTCGAAGCGCAGGGGCTGCCGAAGGGCGGCATGACCCTGATCGACGGGTCCCAGGCGGAAAGCCTCTACGACGAGATGGGGCCGGCGCGCGAGATCTCGGGCGGATCGGCGGCCAACACCCTGGCCGGGGTCGCCTCGCTGGGCGGCCGCGCCGCCTTCATCGGCAAGGTGCGCAACGACCAGCTCGGCGGCATCTTCCGCCACGACATCCGCGCCGCCGGGGTCCACTTCGAGACCCCGCCGGCGACCTCCGGTCCGCCGAGCGGGCGCAGCCTGATCTTCGTCACCCCCGACGCCCAGCGCACCATGGCGACCTTCCTCGGCGCCGCGACCGAGCTCGGCCCCGACGACGTCGACGCCGCGGTGGTCGCCGCCGCCAAGGTGACCTACCTGGAGGGCTACCTCTTCGACCGGCCGGCGGCCAAGGCGGCCTTCGTCAAGGCGGCCGAAGCCGCCCGCGCCGCGGGCCGCAAGGTCTCGCTCACCCTGTCCGATCCCTTCTGCGTCGAACGCCACCGCGCGGCCTTCCGCGACCTGGTCGAGCACCACGTCGACCTGCTCTTCGCCAACGAGCAGGAGATCTGCGCGCTCTACGAGGTGCCGGACTTCGATGCCGCCCTGCAGGCGGTTCGCAACCACTGCGACGTCGCGGCGCTGACCCGCAGCGCGCAGGGCTCCGTGGTCCTGGCCGGAGACGAGGTCCACGTCGTCGACGCCGCGCCGCTGGTCCGTCTGGTCGACACCACCGGCGCCGGCGATCTCTACGCCGCCGGCTTCCTCTTCGGCTACACCCGCGGCGACTCGCTCTACGACTGCGGGCGCATCGGCGCCATCGCCGCGGCCGAGATCATCTCGCATTTCGGCGCCCGGCCCGAGGTCGACCTGGCCCGGCACCTCGAAGACTGCATGGCCGCCCCCGGTGACTGAAGCGGAGAACGCGGCAGCCTCCCGACCCGCGGACGCCGGCCGCAGCTGGCGCGAAGCCTTCGCGGTCTACGCCCACCGCCGTGTCGTCGCCATGGCCTTCCTCGGCTTCTCGGCCGGTCTGCCCTTCCTGCTGATCTTCTCGACCCTGTCGTTCTGGCTGCGGGAAGCCGGTATCGAGCGCAGCACCATCGGCTTCTTTTCCTGGGTCGGCATCACCTTCTCGATCAAGGTGCTCTGGGCGCCGGTCGTCGATCGGGCGGCGATACCGCTGTTGACCCGCGCGCTCGGCAAGCGCCGCTCCTGGATTCTTCTTGCCCAGGTCGGGATCGCGCTGGCCCTTCTGGGAATAGCCGCAACCGATCCGGCAGGGAACACCGAGACCGTCGCGCTGCTGGCGTTGTGCGTCGCCTTCTGTTCCGCGACCCAGGATATCGGCATCGATGCCTATCGGATCGAAGCGGTCGAAGAAGACCTTCAAGGCGCAATGGCCGCCACCTACCAGCTCGGCTACCGGCTCGCCCTGCTGGCCGCCGGCGCCGGTGCGCTCTATGTCGCGGATTTCTTCTCCTGGCCGGCCGCCTACGTCACCATGGCCGCCCTGATGCTGGTCGGCATCGCCACCATCCTCGTCGTAGGCGAGCCCAAGGTCGTCCGCGACGAGGCCACGCGGCAAAGAGAAGCCGAGCTCAAGCAGGCGTTTCATCAGCGCATCGCCGCCTCCGGGCGCAGCCGGCGTCTGCTCGACTGGTTTGCGGTCGCGGTCATCGGCCCGCTGGTCGACTTCTTCCGGCGCAACGGCCGGATCGCGATCGTCATTCTGGCCTTGGTCGGCTTCTACCGGCTGTCGGACATCACCATGGGGATCATGGCCAACCCCTTCTATGTCGACATCGGTTTCACCAAGTCCGAGGTCGCGTCGATCTCAAAGGTCTTCGGCCTTTTCATGACGATCCTCGGCGCCTTTCTCGGCGGGCTGCTCGTGGCCCGTTTCGGCATCTTGCGGCCCTTGCTCCTGGGCGCGCTGCTGGTCGCCACCACGAACCTGCTCTTTGCCTGGCTTGCTGCGCACGGCGAACCCGACGTCGCCTTTCTCACCGTGACGATCAGCGCCGACAACCTCAGCGCCGGCCTCGCCGGCTCGTCCTTCATCGCCTATCTTTCGAGCCTGACGAACCGCGCCTACACGGCGACGCAGTACGCGCTCTTCTCCTCGCTCTTCACCTTGCCGGGAAAGGTCGTCGGCGGCTTCTCGGGCGTGGTCGTCGACGCCGTCGGCTATGTCGACTTCTTCATCTACGCTTCGGTTCTGGGGCTGCCGGCGATCCTGCTGGTGGTGTATTTTCTGCGGCGGGAAGGAAAAGAGCTGAGGAGCGCGCGAGGTGTCGCCTGACGACCGACTCGAGATCTACCAGGGCGACATCACGGCCCTCGACGCGGACGCCATCGTCAACGCGGCCAACGACAAGCTGGCGCCGGGCGGCGGGGTCTGCGGGGCGATCCACCGGGCGGCGGGCCCGAAGCTGGCCAAGGCCTGCCGGGCGGTGGGCGGCTGTCCGACCGGCGAGGCCCGGATCACGCCGGGCTTCCAGCTCAAGGCCCGCCACGTGATCCACGCCGTGGGGCCGGTCTGGCACGGCGGCGATCAGGGGGAAGACGCGGCCCTGGCCGGTGCCTATCGGAGCTCTCTGGAGCTTGCCGAGGAGCACGGCCTCACCGCCATCGCCTTTCCGGCGATCTCGACCGGGATCTACGGCTTTCCGCTGGACCGGGCGACCGGGATCGCGGTCGCGGCCTGCCGTGAGCACCTCGCGCGCGGCAGCAGCGTCGAGCGGGTCGTCTTCGCGGTCTTCGGCGCCGAGGCCGAGGCCGCCTACCGTCAAGCCCTCGGCCGCTGACCGGCGCGCCGCCAGACCCGCGGCCGCAGCATGCAGATCCTCCTCGACGTCGTCGTCGACATCACCCTGCCCGTGGTCCTGATCGCCGCCTTCGGCTTCGTCATGCAGCGGCGGGTCGGCTTCGACATCGGGACCCTCAACCGCCTGCTGATCTACGTCACCTTGCCGTGTTTCCTGGTCCACAGCCTGGCAACGGCCGAGCTGCCCCTGGCCCAGGTCCGGACGACGGCGGCCTTCACGGTGGTGCAGTTCTTCGTCCTGCTCGGCGTCGGCTGGCTGGTCGCGCGCGGTGCCGGGCTGTCCGCCGGGACCCGGCCGGTGGTCGCGCTCTCGGCGGCCTTCGCCAACTCGGGCAATTTCGGAATCCCGGTGATCGAGCTCGCCTTCGGTCCCGACTACGTGCTGCACCAGGCGGTGATCACCGCCCTGCTCGGGATCCTGATCCTGATCGTGCTGCCGCTGATGCTGGCCGAGCGCCGCCGCAGCCTGATCGGTAATCTGAAGGAGATCTTCGCCACGCCGCTGATCCCGGCGGTGGTGCTGGGGCTGCTGCTCAACGCCTTCGACGCGGCCCTGCCGCGGGTCGTCGCCCAGCCGCTCCAGGTCGTCGGCAGCGCCTACGTCGCCGTCGCGCTCTTCGGCCTGGGCGCGCAGCTGGCGGCCAGCGGTTGGGCGGTCTCCGGCCGGGCGGTCGCCTGGGGCGTCGCGCTGCGCCTCTGCGTGGCGCCGGTCCTGACCACCCTGGCGGTTCTGCTGCTCCCCGGCCTGCCGGTCGCGCTGCGCGACCTGCTGATCGTCGGCAGCTGCGTCCCGGTCGGCGTCCTGCTGGCGATCTTCTGCGCCCAGTACGGCCGCGGCGCCGAAGTGGCCTCGGCGACGGTCGTGGTCTCGACCTTGCTGAGCCCGCTCGTGATCACGCTCGCGATCGTGCTGATCCGGGCCCTTTAGGGACTCGGACGGCCGTCTGTTGTGCGGCTAATACACCCCATGCCTGTCTGGGACGTATTCGTCCTCGCGGGACCCTTCGCAAGCCGTAAAGCGCCCACTTGATCGAAGTGGACACACTTTCGACAAGGATTGCCGGGAACATGATCGCTCCGCCGTCGTCACACCTGCGGCTGTCACTGGACAACAACGTGTCGCAGGCATGACCAGCCGCCGGTACCCTTCCGCTCCGCCCATCACGAACGCCACCGCAGCCCGCTTCGGCTGGCACTGGATCTGGCGTTCGCTCTTGTGCCGAAGGTGGGAGCTGGCGGGCGTCCTGGTCACGACACTCTGCGTCTATGTCGCCAGCCTGGCGCTGCCGATCTTCACCCAGCGGGCGGTCGATGCCGTCGTGGCACGGGACGCCGGCCCCTTTCTCGTCCTCCTCGGCGCGGGCGCGCTGCTCGCCATCGTTGCCGAGGCCGTCTTCACAAACCTGCGGACCAGCCTCGTCATAGGCTTGGGCGGCTTTCTGGATCAGCGCATCGCCAACCTGGCCTTCCTCCATCTCATGCGGATGCGCCTCGACGTTCATGGCCATGTCACCGGCGACCTCATCAACCGCTTCCAGCAAGCCGGGAAGGTCAAGAACTTCGTCCTCCACCTGGTGCCGACCGTCGTCTTCGACATCGGCAACGCGATCATCTCGCTGCTCTTGATGCTGTACTTCGACGCCGTCATCGCCGCTGTGGTCTTCGTCGTCACGCTCGCCTGCACGGCCCTTCTCAAGGGAAGGCTCGATCGGCTCTACGACCTGGCCGACGACCACTACAAGACGGAGGGCGAGCGGCAGAGCGCCCTGTCCGAGACCGTCACCGGTCTCGCGACCATCAAGGCACTGGCCGTGGAGGGCTGGCGCTATCGCGAATGGGCCGGCAAGACGGCGGCCGTGGTTGCGGCGGCGCGCCGCGTCTCGACCCTGGCCAGGCGCTTCTCGATGGCCACTCAGCTCGCCTCGCGCGGTCTTGCTCTGCTCGTCATCGCGATCGGGTGCTACCGCGTG
>JAKSBE010000547.1 GCA_022361275.1 Kiloniellales bacterium | reverse complement strand
GCGACAGCTTGACCTTCAAGGCTTCAAGGTCTTCAGACCACCTGACACACGAACCCGACCAATCCGAAACCGACATTGCGCCCTCCAGTCCAATCTCTGGACTGGCGAATCACAAATTCGCAGAATATGCAACTGTAGTACTAGGGCAGCCCACGTTCATTTGAACGCGGATAAGCTGCCCTAACTATATGAAATAGATCAAATTATCTGCGCTTAACTGAGTCCAGTTAAGCGCAGTTTGATCTAGCGGTAGATCAGGTTCGGCAGGAACATGGAGACGGCCGGGACGAAGGTGACCAGCATCAGCACCGCGACCAGCGGAACGAGAAAGGGCGCCGTGGACGCGACGCAGCGCTCGAAGGGCACGCCGGAGACCCTGGAGAGCACGTAGATCACCATGCCGACCGGCGGGGTCAGCAGGCCGATCATCAGGTTGAGGACCATCACCACGCCGAAGTGGACGGGGTCGATCCCGAGCTTCACGACGATGGGCAGCAGCACCGGCACCAGGATGGTGATGGCGGCGATGGTCTCCATGAAGCAGCCGACGATCAGCAGGATGACGTTGATCATCAGCAGGATGAGGATCGGGTTCTCGGTCACCTGCAGGATCAGGTCGGCGAACTGCTCGGTGATCCGGTTGCTGGTGAGGATCCAGGCGAAGATCGAGGCGGCGGCGACGATGAACATGACGATCGCCGTGGTCTCGATGGTGTCGAAGCTGACTCTCAGCAGGCGGCGGACGGTGAGCGTCCGGTAGACCACCAGGCCGAGCAGCAGCGCGTAGGCGCAGGCGGCGATGGCCGCCTCGGTCGGCGTGAAGACGCCGCCGAGGATGCCGCCGACGATGATCACCGGCGTCAGCAGCGACAGGAAGGCGCGGCGGAAGCCGGCGAGCAGCAGCGCCCAGGCGAAGCGGGCGTCGCGCGGGTAGTTCCGCGCCCGCGCGTACCAGGCGACCATGGCCATCAGCGCGGCGGCCATGATCAGGCCGGGCAGGAACCCGGCGGCGAAGAGCTGGCCGATCGAGGCGGAGGCGACGACGCCGTAGATCACCATCGGCAGCGAGGGCGGGATGATCGGCCCGATGGTGGAGGAGGCGGCGGTCACGCCGACCGAGAAGTCCGGATCGTAGCCGGCGTCGCGCATGGCCTTGATCTCGATGGTACCGAGCCCGCCGGCGTCGGCCACCGCGGCGCCGGACATGCCGGCGAAGACCACGCTGGCGCCGATGTTCACGTGGCCGAGGCCGCCGCGCATCCAGCCGATGCAGGCCTTGGCGAAGTCGAAGATACGGTTGGTGATGCCGGCGGTGTTCATCAGGTTGCCGGCCAGGATGAAGAACGGCACCGCGAGGAGCGGAAAGGAATCGACGCCGTTCACCATCCGGTGGATGACCACGAGGTCCGGCACCTGCCCGGACAGCAGGATGAAGACCAGGGAGGAAAAGCCCAGGGCGATCGCCACCGGCACGCCGAAGATCAGCAGCACGAAGACCATCACGAAGAGGAGGACCATCAGCATCGCGGCGGCGCTCCGTTCAATCGATCGACGGGCGTGCGCCCGGCCGGGTGAGGATGCTGTAGCCTTGTCGCCAGTGCCGGATGGCGAGCCGGACCGCATAGGCGGTCATCGCAAGGAAGGCCGCGAAGACGACCCAGTAGACGACATCCTTGCCCAGCTCGATGGAGGCCATCTTCTGGTTGGTCCTCAAGGCCAGCTTGGCGGTGATCCAGGCCGACATCCCGAAAAAGGCGATGCGCAGCAGGTCGACCAGGGTGGAGAAGGCCCGCCCCCAGGCTCCCGGCAGATAGCGGTAGAAGAACTCGACCGCGATATGGCTGTTCTTGCGCACCGCCAGACCGGCGCCGACGAAGGTGACGCCGATGAGCAGGTAGCGGGCGATCTCCTCCGTCCAGCCGATCGAGTCGTTCAGCACGTAGCGCGAGAAGAACTGCAGGAAGACGACGCAGGCCAGCGCCCAGAACAGCACCAGGACGATCCCGTCCTCCGGCCTGATGTCGCTCAGGTCGATCAGGGAGTCGTCGGAGACCGCGGGAGGCGCCGCCGGCGCCTCCCGTTCTTCGGACATCTTTTCGGTCATGCCGGCGTGCGGTTACTGAATGGCCTGCAGCTTGTCGTAGGTCGCCTGATCCCAGGTCGCCGCAGGACCGTTGTGGAGCGGCACGACCGCGTTGCGGAAGGCGGCGCGGTCCACCTCGTTCACCGTCTTGCCTTGACTGCGGAACCAATCCACGAGGCTGCTCTCGGCCGTGATGATTTCGTCGGTGCAGTTCTGCGCCGCCTCCTTCAGGACACCGGCCAGCATGGCCTTGTCGTCGTCGGACAGGCCGTTCCAGGTCGACCCGGAGACGATGGTCATCAGCGCGTCGGTGATATGGCCGGTCAGGGTGATGTAGTCCTGCACCTCGTAGAACTTCTTGAACTGGATGGTCGGCAGGGGGTTCTCCTGGGCGTCGACCACGCCTTGCTGAAGGGCGAGGTAGACCTCGGCGAAGGCGATGGGGGTCGGGTTGGCGCCGACGGCGTCCGGGAACATCTTGTAAAGCGGCGCGTTGGGCACCCGAATCTTCAGGTTCTTCATGTCTTCGGGGGTCCGGATCTCCTTGTTGGAGGTCACGTGGCGCTGGCCGTAGTAGGTGAGCGTCATCACCTCGTTGCCCGTGGCATCGCGATAGCCGTCGGTCATCTCCTGGAAAAGGCCGCTGTTCCGGTAGGCTGCCCAATGCGCGTAGTCGCGGAACATGTAGGGCGAGCCGCCGATGGCGATGGGCCCGTAGGACCGCCCTGCGAAAAGCTGGCCGGTATAGATGATATCGACCGTGCCGAGAGTCAGGCCCTCGTTGATGTCCACTTCCTTGCCCAGCGAGGAGGCCGGAAAGACCTCGACCTCGAAGCGGCCGCCGCTGCGCTTCTTCACTTCCTCGGCGGCCCACTCGGCCCATTTGTGATAGGGCGAGCCGGCTTCGTAGACGTGCGCCCACTTCAGCGTCTGCGCCGCCGCGGCCGGACTGGCCAGGCCGGAGAGCGAAGCCGCCGCCAGGACTGCGACGGCAATGCCGAGGGACGATGCTCTCAAAGAAATCCGCATGACTTGCTCCCGAAGGTTTGTTTTTTAGACCAGATGCAACGGGGCATCTGATCTCCAGGGTCAGAAAGGCCTGCCCTTGTTATTGATCGACTTCCCTAGCATTTCTTCGCCGTATGTGACCAGCGATTGGTCCCTTCGGTAGCAACGATCAGGACGTCCGGCTTCCTTTGGGCGCGGAGGTGTCGATACCACCGGCGCCCTCTTTCCCGCAGCTGACGTAAAGCCCCTTGGAGAGCTTATGCCCGGGCCGCTAGATCAAGCTGCGCCTGATTGGAATCAGTTGCGCGCAGATAACTTGATTTATTTCATATAGTTAGACCAGCCCATCTGCGTTCAAACGAACGCGGGCCGCTCTAGCCCGTGGAGCCGCTCGGCCAGTGCTGCGACGTCCTTGTGATCCTGATAGATCCCGAAGCCGAAGCGCAGGCGGTCGCCGCGATGGTCGGTGATGACGTTCCGCGCCAGCAGGGCTTCGTAGAGCCCGCCGGCCTGCGGCGTGCGGAAGGTCAGGAAGTTGCCGCGATTCGTCTCCTCGAGCGGCACGACCAGAGCCGCCGCCGAGAGGCCGGGAATGCCGAGGCGGGGCAGAACGGCGACGAAGGCTTCTTGCAGCGCGCGGGCGTGGTCGTGGATGGCCGCGGCCGTGATACCCTCTGCCGCCAGCCAGTCGAGCACTGCGGTCTGGCGGTAGATCCCGACCGGATCGAAGGTCGCGCCCAGGAAGCGGGAGCCGTCCGCGCCGTAGGGGACCTCGCCCTGCGCCTTGGCGGTCAGGGCGCCGAAGGCGGCGAACCAGCCGGTGTCCGGCGGCCGCGCGGCCAGGCCGGGCGGGCAATGCAGGAAGCAGGCGCCTTCGCCGGCCATGGCGTACTTGTAGCCGCCGCTCATGTAGAAGGCCCGGTCCTCGACGGCCGAGAGGTCGGTCGGGCGGGCGAGGAAGCCGTGGTAGCCGTCGATCACCACCAGGGCCTCCGGCTCGGGCACGGCGGCGACGATGCCGGGCAGGTCCGGCACGGCATAGCCGGAGTTGTAGAAGACCTGGCTCAGGTAGATCAGGTCACGTCCACCCTCGGCCGCCGCCTGCCGGAAGCGTACGGTGAAGCTGTCGAAGGGCTCGGTCGGGACCCGGGTCACCTCGGCCCGGCCGGATTCTTCCAGGCGCCGGAGCTGGCGCTCGAAGCTGTGGAACTCGCCGTCGCTGGTCAGCACGCGGACGGCGCGCTCCTGCGGCAGGCAGGACAGGAGCCGCAGCAGGAAGCCGTGGGTGTTGGGCCCGAAGGCGATGGTGGAGGGGTCGCTCAGCTTCAGGATCCCGGCGATGCCGGCCTGGGCCCGGGGGATGACCTCGCCGAAGATCCTTTCCCACTTGCGGTCGGCCAGGCGCGCCGCGTCCTCCCAGCAGCGCCGCTGGGCCTCGAAGGCGACGTCGGGCCAGTAGTGATGGCTGTGGGCGGCGAAGTGCAGGCGCTCCGGGTCCGCCTCGCGGAAGCGCCGGAACGCGGCCTTCCAGCTCACGGGGCCTTCTCGGCGTAGCTGTAGCCCATCGCCCGGCGCAGGGCCTCCGGCAGGGGCGGCAGCTTGGAGCGGGGCAGGAAGTAGGTCGAGAGCGCGAAGAGGTCGCCGAAGATGCGGTGCCGATCGGCGGTCCGGCGCAGGTAGTCGAAGCCCGAGGAGCCGCCGGTGCCGACCTTTCGGCCGATCATCCGCTGCGCCATCAGGGCGTGCCGGTAGCGCCAGGTCGTGAGGTTCTCGTCGATGTCCATCAGGACGCTGAGCAAGCGGAAGGGCAGCTGCAGCACCGGCTCGTCGCGGTAGAGGTTGATGAAGAGCGCGGCCTGCAGAGCCTTGGCGCTGAGCCGCCAGGCGCCTTCGGCGGCCAGCTTGGCGTGCGCCGCCGCGTCGAAGATCGATTTGAAGCGGGTCAGGGCCGCGTCGAGCGCGGCGATCTCGGCCTCCAGGGCCTCTTCCGCCAGGGAGGGGTTGCGACGCACCGCCTCCTGGTCGCCGCCCAGGGCGCGCAGCACGGCCTCGCGGTAGGCGGCGCTGAACTCGTAGCCGGCCCGGCTGACGAAGGGCGTCCGCTCCAGCCAGGCCTGGACCTGGTCGAAGAGGGAGGGGGCCGCCTCGGCCTCGGCGATGCGCGCGCGCTCCGGCTCCGAGAGCAGGGCGTCGTAGGGCTTGTCGGCGTAGGTCAGGCGCTCGGCCCGGGTCAGGCCGAGGCGGGTCTCCAGCAGGCGGAACTGCAGGCTCTGGAAGCCCGAAGCCGGAAACAACAGGTCGCGGAAATCAAGGAAGTCGAGGGGCGTCATGCTCTCGAGCACGTCGAGTTGCTCGATCAGCAGCTTCTGGACCCGCGCGATCCGCGACAGGCCGTGGACCGCCTGACCGATCTCGCGGTCGTCGGCGACCGGTCCGGAGAAGATCTCCTGGATCCGGTCGAGCTCGAAGAGGATCAGCTTGAACCAGAGCTCGTAGGCCTGGTGAACGATGATGAAAAGCATCTCGTCGTGGGCCGGCTGGCCCTTGAGGGCGCTTTGGCGCTCCTGGCTGGAGAGCAGCCGGTCGAGCCGCAGATGCTGGGCGTAGGTCAGGGGCCGGTCGGAATCGCTCATGGTCGCGGGGCCGCCTCGTCGGGCCTAACGGCAACGGCCGGCACGGTCCCTCCGGGAACCGCGGCGGCGGTTGCAGGCTATCACAGGCCTCCCCGATTCGCCCCCGTCCCCCCGGGGGGAGGGCGCGCGGTCTTGCGTCAGGCCGCGGTCTTGCGCAGCTCTTCGATCAGGCCGTCCACCTTGCCGCCCGACCGCTCGATCACCGCGCCGTACTCCTGCCGCAGGGTCAAAGCCATGCTCACCCCCTCGGCCACGATATCGATGATCTTGTAGTCCTGGCCGCGCTTGCGCAGGCGCCAGTCGACCTTGGCGGTGGCGCCGTTGGACCGCTTGATGTTGGTCGTGATGGCGATCAGCTTCGGGTTGGTCGGGTCGGGACCCACGGAGGTGATGTCGAAGGTCTCGTTCGTGTACCCGCCGAAGATGGTCAGGGATTGCTGGACCATGGCGTTCTCGAAGACCCCGACGAACTCGTCGCGCTGGCTGTCGCTCATCTTCCGCCAGTGCTTGCCCAATACCAGGCGGGAGATGATGTCGAGGTCGAAGCCTTCGCGCAGCAGCGCGCGGATCCGGGTCTCCCGATCCGCCTTGGGGGCGGCCTTGTCCTGGGCCACGTGGATCGCGCGCTCGCCGAGCGAGGCAAGGAAAGTGCGCGCCTTTCCGCTCATCGGCTCTTCGTCGGCGGCAAGCGCCGCCGGCGGCAGCGCAAGACCGAGCGCCAGCAGTAAAAGGACGACCCCCCAAGGGGTGAGTGACTTCGTTGTCATGGATCCTTCCCCTGTTGTTCCCATCACCTCAGTTACCCTATTACCCTCGTCCTTAAGCGGTAGAAGATCAATATGGTTAACAAATGCCTAAAATCGTTCGAAATTGTGGCGAGCCGATAGCACCGGGCAAGACGGAGCGGCAACGCCCATTTGAGTGATAGGCCCATTTGAGTGATAGGTAGGTGCCTGCCGGGCGGTCTGCCACCTGAGGCCCCTGCCGTTCCAAGGTCGATCCCCCGTTTCCTTGGCAAGACCGGGTTCCCGCACGGAGGACGCCGAGGGCCGGGAGACTGCGGGCGCCCTGCAGCGGGATCTGTTTCAGCCGTCGAGGTCGCTCAACAGGCTCCGCAGCATCTCCACCCAGGGCCTGCGGTCCAGTTCGCGCTCCTCGCGGCCCAGGCAGCAGCGGATCTTGACGGCGAGGCCCAGGCGGCTGTCGGCCGGGGTCATCGCGATATCCCGCTCGATCTGATCCAGAAGGGCTTGCGCCTGCCTTCTCGCCTTTTCGTCGCAGGTGTGCTCGACGGTCGAGAAGCACCGCATCCAAAGGCGCTCGAGACGCAGCAGACGATCGTCGCCCAGGAGTACGCCGGATGGGCTGGCGAGGCCGTTGTGCATTAAAACGCTCCGCTGGAATTCGCGCAGCTGCGTCATGAGAGCCACGGCGGCGAACACAGAACTACGACTCCGCCAAGGGAGTCTATTCTACCAGGGGTGAGTCAGGCCAGGACGATTATCTTCTTTGGGTCCGATCGGACTCGGCGACGCCTCGCGGCCGGCCACAGCCGCTTCGCCTCATAATTTAGGGAATCAATCTTTAATTCGATACAAGCTTGGCGGATAATTATTGACTGGGTTACTGTATCGATTAATATTATCTAAAAATAGGCAGTCACAATCTTCGTCTCGATAAAAGGTATAGTTAACGGGGGAAGAATATAGCTAACGGAGAAGAAATAGAGAGTGCGGCGAATCTGACCGGAGGAGGGGACCGGATTGGAAGGTCCCAGGGGCTCCGGCAGATTTGCGATCAACCTGAGAGACGCAGCAGGGGATCGCTTTACGCGCTGCCCCCTTTTCGATTGGGATGCGATGTTTGGTTAAGCAATTTTGGATCAGCGGGCAATTTTGGATCAGCGAGCGCGGCTCCGTGGCCGACGAATATGCCCTGCTGGTCACCATGATCATCCTGATTGGTGCCGCCGGCCTTCACGTTGCGGACGTCCCGCTTTCGTCGCTGGGCGACTTCGTCAGCAATACCTTCCAAGGCGCCGCCGTCCTCCTGGACAGGCTGCCTGACGAGCGGAACTGAACGAAGTCCGTCGGCCCTGCCGGGAAGGGGGAGCGCTGCTTGCAGGGGCCCTTATCCACCGAGGTGTCCATCGAGGGCGCCGATCTATCATGTTGAATTGTAAGATGCTTCTGCCCCCAGGCGCTGAACCAAGGTGGTTCGATTCCCTCGGGTATCTGCTTCAGATCAAGATTCACGGTTCCGACTGAACTCCGCGTGAGCCGTTGCGGCGAGAAGCGGTCATGCACTAGGCTGGCCCCGGAACCGCCGGCCCAAAGGCAATCCGCCGTCGGGGCAATGCGAAGCATGGGAACGCCGGGCCTTCCGGCAGGGCGAAAGACAGGGAGACGAGAAGGGGATGAGGACACTCCATCGAAACAAGGCGTCGCGCCTGACCGGCCGCCGCCGGTTCCTGGCCGGCGCCTCCGTACTGGCCGGCATGGCGGCGCTGGGCTTCCCGGCCGTGATCGGCCGGGCTGCGGAGCCGCTCAAGGTCGGGACCTATGGCGGCTACTTCAAGGATTCCTTCGACAAGCACATCTATCCGGAGTTCACCGAGGAAACCGGCATCCAGATCGAATCCATCGCCGAGCCGACCGGCGAGGCCTGGCTGGTCCAGTTGGAAACCGCCGCGCGGGCCGGGGTCGCCCCGGCGGACGTTTCGATGATGGCGCAGGTGGCGATGCTGAAGGGACAGTCGTCGCGCCTCTGGACGCCGCTCGACCTCGGCAAGCTTCCCAATGCCGAGAACCTGCTGCCGCAGTACGTACACCGCTATCCCGACGGCAAGGTCGACGGCATCGGCGCCGTCGCCTGGTACATCACCCTGGTCAGCAACACCGATGCCTACCCGGAGGCGCCGGCCTCCTGGGCCGAGTTCTGGGAGCCGGAGAACAAGGGCAAGCTCGGGCTGCTCGCCCTGGCCAGCAACTCCTTCCTTCTGGAGATCACGGCCAAGACCTTCTTCGGCGGGACCGAGTTCCTCGGCACCGAGGAGAACGTCCTCAAGGCCCTGGACAAGCTGGCCGAGCTCAAGCCCAACGTCGCGCTGTGGTATCGCGACGAAGGCCAGTTCCAGCAGGCCCTGCAGTCGGGCGAGATACCGATGGGCCAGTACTATCACGACGTGGCCGGGCTGGCCGCGGCCGAAGGCCATCCCGTCCGCTCGACCTTTCCCAAGGAGGGCGGGGTCAACGATTCCGGCTGCTGGGCGCTGTCGCGGGCATCCAAGCGGGAGACCGACGCGCTGGTCTTCATCGACTACATGTGCCGGCCGGAGATCCAGGCGAAGCTGGCGCGCAACGTCGGGACCGCCCCCACGGTGCGCCGAGAGCTGACCGATCTGACCGATGCCGAATTCGCCGCGGTCTCCAGCGACATCGAGCCGATCATTCCACGCTACGACCTTTATCAGGTGAGGTCCGACTGGCTGAACCAGAAGTGGATCGAGCTGGTCACCGGCTGATATCACCTCTATCGCATCGGCCCGGGTCGCAGACCGCGCCTCGGGCCACCGCCGCCTTTCCCTTGACCTGCGAAGCTGTTGACCTGCCGTCATGTCCGGTTTGCGTCTCGACAAGATCGACAAGCGTTTCGGCTCGGTCGTCGCCTTGAGCGACGTCCGGCTGGAGATCGCGCACGGCCAGTTCGTCTGTCTGCTCGGTCCCTCGGGCTGCGGCAAGACCACGCTGCTGCGGATCATCGCCGGGCTCGAGGCGCCGAGCGCCGGGCGGGTGCTGCTGGACGCCGAGGACATCACCGCACAGCCCGTCCACAAACGCGCCTTCGGCATGGTCTTCCAGTCCCTGGCGCTCTTCCCGCATCTGACGGTCGGCGAGAACATCGCCTACGGCCTGAAGGTGCGCGGCCTGGCGAAGCCGGAGCAGGAGGCCCGGGTGGCCGAGCTTCTGGAGCTGGTGCGCCTGCCGGGCCTCGCCGCACGGCACATCGCGCAGCTCTCCGGCGGCCAGCGCCAGCGGGTCGCCATCGCCAGGGCCCTGGCCCTGAAGCCCAAGCTCTTCCTGCTCGACGAGCCGCTCTCGGCCCTCGACGCCAAGCTGCGCGAGGAGATGCAGATCGAGCTGCGCCTGCTGCAGCAGCAGCTCGGCATCACCACCATCGTCGTGACCCACGATCAGCGCGAGGCCATGACCATGGCCGACCTCGTGGTGGTCATGGGCGACAACCGGGTCCAGCAGGCCGGCGCCCCGCTGGACATCTACCGGCGTCCGGTCAACCGCTTCGTGGCCGACTTCATCGGCACCAGCAACCTGATCCCCGGCCGTCTGCGCGGCGGCGTGGTGGAGGTCGCGGGCGCCCAGCTCGCCGTGTCCGAGGTCGGCCCCGGCCTGACCGAGGGCGGCGAGGCCAGCCTCTGCATCCGGCCGGAGGAGGTCCGGCTGCT
>JAKSBE010000195.1 GCA_022361275.1 Kiloniellales bacterium | reverse complement strand
CGCTGACCGGCAACCGCGATTTGATGGCGCGTCTGGTCGCCTTCGGGCGCTACGACGACGGCTTTGTCGAGACGCCGAACATCGGCGGCTCGAACGACGAGCAGGACTATGGCGCCCGGCTCAGCCTGCGCTCGCAAGCGATCGACCGCCTGACGCTCGACCTGGCCGCGTCCTTCGACCGCAGGGATTATCGCGTCCCTAGCTATGCGACCGTCGACAGCCTCGAGGACAACGGCGATCTCGAGTTCCTGAACAACGTCGATGACGACAGACGCATCGATCGCGGGCTCGTCACCCTCCGCGGCAGCTACGACTTCGACTTTGGCACCTTGATTGCCAACACGTCCTATCTGGACGTTCAGTCGGACATCAAGGGGGACAACGACTTCTCGGAACTGGATAACGGATCCAATGATCAGGAATCGACAGAAGCTTCGATCGGGCAGGAAATCCGCTTCGAATCGGAAGGCTTTTCCTTGCCCTGGATAGAAGAAGCCAGCTTTCTGCTCGGCGGGAACGGGAGCTGGACCGAGAACGAGCTTTTTGCGGATTTCTTCGACGCCTCAGATACGCCTTTTTTCAGGATCGATACGGGTAAAGACATTCTCGACATCGGCGCCTTCGGTGAAATTCGCGTACGCCCGGTCGAGAATCTCGAACTCTCCGTCGGCGGACGCTTCACCTACAACGAGGTGGAGGTATCGCAGGCGGGCTTCGAGGATGCGAGCCAGTCCTTCACCAACTTCTCTCCCAAGGGCAGCATCCTCTACGCGTGGACCGACAGCTTCGCCACCTACGCCCTGATCTCCACCGGCTTCAAGTCGGGCGGCTTCAATGCGCTCGGCACGGGCGCCTTGTCGGGGCGCGCGTTCGACAACGAGACGGCCGTCAACTACGAGGGCGGCGTCAAGTCGCGCTGGTTCGATGACCGGCTCTTCGTGAACGTCTCGGGCTTCGCGCTCTTCTACGACGACCTGCAGGTCAGCGAGATCGTCGTCGTCGACCCCACGACCAACCTTGTCGCAATCGACAACGCCGCCTCCGCGCGCAGCATCGGAGGCGAGCTGGAGGTCGTCGCCCTGCCGCTCGACGGCCTGCAGTTGAACTTCAACTACGGCTACGCGGACGCCCGCTTCATCGATTACGAGGACGCGCCCAACGGCGACTTGAGCGGCGACCGGCTGCCGAACGCGGCGCGCCATACCTTGAGCCTCGTGGCCGACTACTCCCATCCGGTGTTGAACGATCTCGCCGATGCCTACATACGCGCCGAGTACAGCTATACCAGCGACTTTAAGAACGTCACGTCGCCCTTCAGGCCGCAGTTCGATGGCTACGACTTGCTCAATCTGAGGCTGGGACTGCGCGGCGACAGTTTCGACCTCGAGGCCTTCGTCGAGAACGTCTTCGATGAGAGGTACGCCACGGGCGAGGTTGGCGCCACCGCGGCCCGGATCGCCGGTCGCGTCTCCGACGTCGTCGAGGTGGGCACCACGCGCCGTTTCGGCATAAGGGGTCGGATCAGGTTCTGAGACGGGCCGGAGGAAGATGACCTGACCGCCCCGAGTGAGACGTGACGACTGGGATCGCTGCTCGGCCGGCAGGGGAAAAACGTCCGGGGCGGGGGCCTATGGCTGACAAGCCTCCCGGCAGTCATCATGATCAGCGGCACGGGGCGGACGCAGGCCAGCGGCGCGCCGATCACCCACGACCGCTCGTACCTCTATCGCACCGCCCGCAATCTCGTGATCGACCAAAGCCGCAGGCTTGCGCGCCGGCGGACCGATGTCGTCGCCAACCAGGACCTCTGGCGCGTCTGCCGGAAGACAGCCCGTCGCCGGAACGCGCCACCGCCGCCCGCCGGAAGCTCGACCGACTGCGCGCGGCCGTCGAAGAGCTGCCGAAACGAACGCGGCAGGTCTTCGTCCTCGGCCGCCTGGAAGGCCTGACCCATCGCGAAATCGCCGATCGTCTCGCGATCTCGGAGAGCTCGGTTCAGAAGCACCTCGCCAAGGCGCTGCAGCACGTCATGCGGCGCGTCCGGCCGGGTTAGCTTGTCCCGGGAGCTCCGCGCCGCCCGTTACCAGGTCGAACCGCATCACACGTCCTACTCATGACCACAGGACACAGGCACCGGCAAGAGGACGGATCAGGGCATGCCTGACGAGCGGCAGGACGCAATCGAAGCGGTCGCCGCCGAGTGGGTGAGCCGGCTCAGCGGAGAGCCGCTGCGACCCGACGAGCGCCGGGCGCTGGACGGCTGGCTGGCCGAGCATCCGGACCATCGGGCGACCTTCGATTACGCCCGCGCGACCTGGGCGGAGCTCGGCGTCTTGCGCGCCGCGCCCGGATCGCTGGCGTGCGACTTCGTCCCTCCGCGCGCGCAAGGGCGGGCCGCCGCGCCGCCGGCGCACGGGCCTGCTAAGAGGGGCAGGCGCCCTCCGGACATCCACCCGAACGTCGCCGGCATCTATCGCCGCAAGGTGGAGCGCCTCTCAGACGCACTCCAGAACCCGCAGGAGAGCAACGAGGCAGCGGCCGCCATCCGGGGCCTCATCGAGCGCATTACGCTCACGCCCGGCCCCAAGCGCGGCCAGATCGATGCCACCTTGCACGGCGACCTCGGCACAATCCTGGAATGGACCGCAAGCAAGCACCGGAAGAACAAAACCGACACTCCCGGCGCAGGAGTGTCGGTCTCAGTGGTTGCGGGGGCGCGCGGCCAGCGATATCAGCAGGAGCTATTCCAAGCAGCGGCAGGACGGAGCAATCCGATCCAAGAGGCTATCTCCTAGTGGCCCGCCCCAGAAGTTTTGAGGGATTTGTGGGCGCAATTTTGGGACGGCGCCGTGGT
>JAKSBE010000516.1 GCA_022361275.1 Kiloniellales bacterium | reverse complement strand
GAGCTGGACCCAGATGGTCTTGAGCTCGGTGTACTTCTCCATGGCGTGGAGCGACTTGTCGCGGCCGAAGCCGGACTGCTTGTAGCCGCCGAAGGGCGTGGTCATGTCGCCGCCGTCGAAGCAGTTGACCCAGACCGAGCCCGCGCGCAGCGCCTTGGCCGCCTTGAAGGCCTTGTTGATGTCCCGGGTCCAGACCGCCGCGGCGAGGCCGTAGATGGTGTCGTTGCCGATCTTGACCGCCTCGTCCTCGTCCTTGAAGGACAGGGTCGAGAGCACCGGGCCGAAGATCTCGTCCTGGGCGATCTTCATCCTGTTGTCGACCTTGTCGAAGACCGTGGGCGCGATGTAGTAGCCGCCGGTCTCGGCCTTGATCCGCTCGCCGCCCATCCTGAGCTCGGCGCCTTCCTGCTTGCCGGCCTCGATGTAGCCGAGGACGCGGTCCATCTGGGTGTCGTCGACCATGGCGCCGACCTGGGTGTCGGGGTCCAGGGGATCGCCGACCCGCATCCTGCCGCCGACCGCCATGACCTTCTCCAGCAGCTCGTCCTTGATCGAGTCCTCGACCAGGAGCCGGGAGCCGGCGTTGCAGACCTCGCCCTGGTTGAAGAAGATCCCCCAGGCCGCCGCGGTCGCCGCGGCGTCGAGGTCGGGGGTGTCGGCCATGACGATGTGCGGGGTCTTGCCGCCGCACTCCAGGCTGACCCGCTTCATGTTGGATTCGGCCGCGTACTTGAGGAAGAACTTGCCGACCTCGGCCGAGCCGGTGAAGGCCACGCAGTCGACGTCCTCGTGCCGGCCCAGGGCCTGGCCGGCGGTCTCGCCGAAGCCGGGCAGGACGTTGAGGACGCCGTCCGGCACCCCCGCCTCGGCCGCCAGCTCGGCGACCCGGACCGCGGTCAGCGGGGACTGCTCGGCCGGCTTGACGATGAGGGAGTTGCCGGTCGCGAGCGCCGGGCCGATCTTCCAGGCCGCCATGAGCAGCGGGAAGTTCCAGGGCACCACCGCGGCGACCACGCCCATGGGCTCGCGCCGGATCATGCCCAGCACGTTGTCGGCGGTCGGCGCGACCTCGTCGTAGACCTTGTCGATCGCCTCGGCGTACCAGGCGATGCAGCCGGCCGAGGCCGGGATGTCGATCCTGCGGCTGTCGCTGATCGGCTTGCCCATGTCGAGGGTCTCGAGCAGGGCCAGCTCCTCGGCGTGCTTCCTGATCAGCTCCGCGAACTTCTGCAGGACCCGCTTGCGCCTGGCCGGGGCCTGGTTGCGCCAGCGGCCGTCGTCGAAGGCGGCGCGCGCCGCCCGGACCGCGCGCTCGACGTCCTCGCCGTCGCAGGCCGCCACCTGGGTCAGGACCTTGCCGTTGGCCGGGTTGATGCAGTCGAAGGACTGGCCGCTGGCCGCATCGACGTACCGGCCGTCGATGAAGGCCTGGTTGCGGAACGACAGGCCGTCGGCCTGGGATTTCAGGGACTCTAGGGACAGCGCCGCTGACATGGCCCACCTCGATAGGATTGGGGTTTTTGGAAGCTGCGGGCCTCGCCGGCCCGTGCTAACGAGGTTAGCGCCTGGCCGCGGGCGCGACAAGGCACCGCGACCGGCCAAAGCAGTCGCGGTCAGGCGAACACAGATAGGCGAACACAGATAGGCTGCTATATCGATATGAAAGAGATCGGATCAAACCCCGCTCAATTGAGGCCAGTTGAGCGGGGTTTGATCCAGGGGAAGTTAGACGCCCTCGGGTGCCGCGCAGCGGCTGCCGCGGTACCAGGACTTCTGGACCCGGCCGAAGCTGTCGATGGTGAAGCGGGTGATGCAGACGATGTTCTCGTCGAGCAGGGTCTGGTACTCGATGACCCGGCCGCCGGTCTCCATGGCGTGGGAGCTGTCGGGGATGCCCCAAGAGGCGACGAGATTGGCCTCGGAATCCTGGATCCAGCGGCCGACGTATTGCTCGTAGGCCGCGATGCGTTCCGGCGAAGGGGGTGGGGTCTCGCATCCGACGAGCAGCAGGGCGGCGAGCCCGCAAAGTCCGGCAGGCACGCGCCCCAGGGCCGTGGTCCGAAAACCGAAGGACATTTCTACCTCTCTAGGGAGAATCAGGTGAACCGAGTATCATGCTAACAAGGTGCCGTTCCGCCGCCGTGAAACAAATCTGTGTGCGCCCTGTGCCCCTTTGCCACAGGGCGTGTCCTGCGCCGTCATGCCGTGCTACAGTCCGCGCCACAGCAAGACGCCGCGGCAAAGCGGCCGGTCATTCAGGGGGTGTTTCTTGAGACCTTTGCAGAAGGGGCGGGTTGAGGCTGCGCGCGTTTCGCGTGCCCGATTCCGCGTCGGACAGCCGATCCGGCACAAGCTCTTCCATTACCGGGGCGTCATCGTCGACGTCGACGCGACCTGTCGGGCCAGCAACGACTGGTACGACGACCAGGCCCTGACCCGGCCGCCGCGGGACCG
This sequence comes from Kiloniellales bacterium, assembly GCA_022361275.1. Taxonomy (GTDB): domain Bacteria; phylum Pseudomonadota; class Alphaproteobacteria; order Kiloniellales; family JAKSBE01; genus JAKSBE01. Next base: position 239 of record JAKSBE010000516.1, on the reverse strand, counting down.
GCCCTGGTACCACGTCCTGGTCCACAGCGCCGCCCACATGACCTATGTCGCGGAGCGCAACCTGGAGCCCGACCTCTCGGGCCGGCCGATCGACAACCCGGCGCTGGACGCCTACTTCGTCGGCAAGAAAGGCGGTCTCTACGTCAAGGACACAGCGGGCCATTGAGCCCGACGGCCCCGGCGCCGCGGATTGCGGTCGATTTCGTCTTCGAAGCCGCGACCGGACCAGACGAAGGCCG
>JAKSBE010000314.1 GCA_022361275.1 Kiloniellales bacterium | reverse complement strand
GATCTCCCAGGGCGCCGCCCAGTCCTGGCAGATGGACAACCGCGCCACGACCATGTGCGCGGGCAAGTTCGACTTCGGCTTCGCGGTCGACTGGATGCGCAAGGACCTGGGCATCGCCCTGGCCGAGGCCAAGGGCAACGGTGCGCGCCTGCCGGTCACGGCCCTGGCCGACCAGTTCTACGCCCAGGTGCAGGCCCGCGGCGGCAACCGCTGGGACACCTCCAGCCTGATCCAACTCCTGGCCGAGGACTGAGCCGCGGGTGGCTGGGTGAGGGGCGCGCCGTTTGCGTTGGCGCCGAATCGCAGGCGCGGCCGCTCAGGGAAACGCCAGTCTCGTTCGCAGGCCCGCGTCAGCTCTCTTCGAACTGCTTGAGCTCGCGGTTGACCATGCCGGCGATCTCGGCCAGGCGCTCGCGGCTGGCGGCGCCGCTGACCGCGTAGGCCAGGTGGCGCGTCGGCCAGGCCAGGGAGACCGTGGCCTCGTCCTCCATGAAGACCTTGCCCGGCGCGAGCCGATTGACCTCGGCGGTGATGTAGCAGGTCACCCGCTCGCCCTCGTCGGTCTCGTAGACCAGCAGGGCCGCCGGGCCGTTGACGGTCGAGATCAGGCGTCCGCCCAGCAGACGCAGCCCCGCGTCGCTGAGATCGGGGGCGAAGATCGGCACGCCCAGGCGCTGGGTCAGCCAGGACTGCAGGTAGTCCCGCTCGATCCCGGCGACCTCGACGGCGTGGCGCCGGTCGATCGCGTAGACCTGGTGCGCGGCCACGGCCTCCCGCAGGAAGCGCTTCTCTTCCATGTTGAGGAAGGGCAGCTTGTCGTAGCCCCAGCCCAGGGTGCCGCCGAGGGCACCGCCGATCGCCAGGAAGAGGAAGGCCGCGGCGACTCGCGGCAGCCAGGTGATCTCGCGCACCGGCGGGCGGTCCTGCAGGATCGCGAGCATGGCGGCCGGCACCGCCTCGTTGCCGATCCCTGCCAGGGCCGCACGCAGGGCCCGGTTCTGCCGACGATAGGCGCTGACCCGCTCGGCATCGTCGGGGCTTTGGGCCAGATGCGTCTCGACCTCGGCGCGGCGCTCCGGCGTCAGCTCCTCGTCGACGTAGGCCTGCAGGTCGTCCAGGGATACCATCTTCGGGTCGCTGCTCATTTGACCCTCCGGATCGGCGGCACGTTGCCCCGGTCGGTCAGCTCGCGCAGGCGTTCGCGGCCGCGCGACAGGCGCGACATCACCGTCCCGACCGGCACCCCGAGCACGGCGGCGGCCTCCTCGTAGCGCAGGCCCTCGACCCCGACCAGCAGGATCGCCTCGCGCTGGTCGTCGTTGAGGTTGTCCATCGCGTCCAGAACCTCGGAGGTCTCGAGCTGGTCGCCCTGACGGGCGTTCTGCCCCAGATGCTCGGCCGCCTCCGACGGCGCGAAACGCGGCTGGCGCGACAGACTGCGCATCTGGTTGGCGTAGAGGTTGTGCAGGATGGTGAAGAGCCAGGCCCTGAGGTTGCCCGGCTGGCGCCAGAGGTGGCGCCGCGACCAGGCGCGCAGCAGGCAGTCCTGGACCAGATCGTCGGCCCGTTCGGCGTCGCGCAGCAGGGCGCGTGCGTAACGCCGGAGCGCCGGGATCTCGGCTGCGATCATCGTTGCCAAATCGTCCATTCCCCAAGCCTGCCCGGATGCCCAAGCGATCACAAATGTTAAATCTGTGCGTCCAGTCGGCTTGCTTCGGCCCGTGTTCGACCACCCGTGTTCGACCACCCTTCATCAACGAACACCGGGTGTATGGGATTTCATCCCGGATTCGGCGCCGGCGCCGGAACGGGCTGCGTTTTTGCAGGCTCTTCGATACGCACGGATCTGTGATTCGCCCGCGGAACGGCTGCATCTTCCGGCCGGCTGTGGCAGCCTGTCTTGGCCGGCCCCTGGCGGTTCCGGCCGAGGCGGATGGAAGAAGGACCCGGAGCATGACCGAGCGCATCGGCCCCGAGGACGACGACCTGTTGCTGGTGATCGACGTGCAGAACGACTTCTGCGGCGGCGGCGCCCTGGCGGTGCCGGAGGGCGAGGCCGTGGTGCCGGTGATCAACGCCCTGGCCGGGCGCTTCGGGCATATCGTCCTGACCCAGGACTGGCATCCCGCCGGGCACCTCTCCTTCGCCTCCAGCCATCCGGGCCGCCAGCCCTTCGAGACCGCGGAGCTGGGCTACGGCCCCCAGGTCCTCTGGCCCGATCACTGCGTCCAGGGTACCCAGGGCGCCGCCTTCCACGCCGAACTGGCGCTGCCCCAGGCGGAGCTGGTCCTGCGCAAGGGCTTCCGCCCCGCGATCGATTCCTACTCGGCCTTCTTCGAGAACGACCAGAAGACGCCGACCGGCCTCGGCGGCTATCTGCGGGAGCGCGGCCTGGGCCGGGTCTTCCTCTGCGGCCTGGCCACCGACTTCTGCGTCCAGTTCTCGGCGCTCGACGCCCGGCGCCTCGGCTTCGAGACCGTGCTGATCGAGGACGCCTGCCGGGCCATCGACCTGGAGGGCTCGCTCGCCGCCGCCCGTGCCGGGATGGCCGAGGCGGGGGTGTTGACGGTTACCGCGGGGCAGATCGGCTGACGCGAAGCGCCCGTTGTCCCGGCCCACTCTTCCGTCATGCCCGTATCCGTGACCTCGATCCGGGCATCGATCGCGCCACGGATCACCGGCTCAGGACCGATCGGACAACCTATTGAGCGGTCACATCTCGCCTTCGAGGTCCAGGCTGGCGACGGGCACCCCTTCGATGTCCGGGGTCGGCTCGAAGCGGATCTCGACCCGCCGGTTCTGGACCTCCGCGACCTCGTCGCCGGTCGGGATCAGCGGCTCGGATTCGCCGCGGCTCTCGACGCTGACCCGCAGCGCGTCGACGCCGTTGTCGATCAGGAAGCGGGCGACGGCCTCGGCGCGCTTCCGGGCCAGCTTCTCGTTGACGTGCGCCCGGCCCACCATGTCCGCGTGGCCGATGGCGCGGATCCTCATGGAGGTCGCCTCCTTGGCCGCCCGCACCACTTCCAGCAGGATCTGCTTGGTGTCCTCGGTCAGCCGGATCCGGTTGAGCTCGAAGAAGACGATGTAGGTGCCCAAAGCCGTCGGTCCCTCGGTCTTCACCGGCGCCGGCGGGGCCGGCCGCTCGGAGAGCGCGCCGGAGGCCTGGGCCAGGCGCTCTTTCCGGCGCGCCTCGGCCTCGGCCTCGGCGATCCCGGCGGCGTCGTCCTCCAGCGCGGCCAGGAGCGACAGCAGGCCGTCGCGGCAGGCCGCGATGGCGTCCGGCTGCCGGTTCTCCTCCTGCTCCTCCAGCCAGCAGTCGTAGAGCGTCTGGGCCCGGGCCGCCTTGTCCGGCGTCCGCTCGGCGGCGCCGGTCTCGAAGGCCGCCAGCAGCCGCGCCCGGCTCCGTATCAGCCGGTCCCTCGCCGCGCCGCCGGCCAGGTCCCGGCGCGCCACCGGCTCGGGGGCGACGCCCTCGCCTTTGGCCGCGCGGATCGCGCGCTGGGCAAAGGCATCCGAATCCCTGTAGTCGCCGCTGTCGTATTCCGACTGCGCCAGTGCCAGGTAGCCGGCGTAGAGCGACCTTTGAAAAGCCGTGCCTTGGGACAGGGTCTGCTGCGCCTCCTGCAACTGCGTGCCGCAGGCGGCGAGACTAAGGCCGGCCAGGCTGACGAGCGCCAGCCCGGTCCGGGACAATCGGGGCCTTGACATAAGTCTCTCCCTGAAACCTTGAACCATCCTGTCACGGGACGGGCGCCGCCTTGTCCCGTCCCGCCCTTTCTATAGCGGAAATATCTTATTAACCAAATATATATTCGAATCTTTACTATAGATTTATCGAAATTCTGTCGGAAATAACATATAAAATATTTGTTTTACTGGAAGATGTTCGCGCTGACCGTGCGCTTGACCAGGCTGAAAACGATTGAAGTCCAGAGGCTTGGCGGCAGGCACGTCCCATCGGGAGCGCGGCCTGCCCGGCGTCCGGGGTGCGACCGGGCCGGAGGCGCTGCGCGCGGGTCGGGAGGGGGCGAACCTCCCAGACCTGCAAGGCGGCGCTCTCAACCGCTGAAGTAGCGCGGGAAGATGTCCATGGCGTCGGTCGCGAGACCGGCGAGGTCGTTGTAGCCGGCGGCCAGCCCGATGGAGACGGAGGCGGCCTTGCCCAGCCAGAACTTTCGCAGGGTCTCCATGGAGACCGGCCAGAGGCCCATGGCGGCGATGTCCTCGCGCTCGTGGCGAAGATCGATCTTGAGCAGGACCAGCCCCTCGGCGTCGCCCCCGCCGTTGCGGCAGGTCTCGATGTGCTTGAAGGCGTCGAAGTTCCTTTGCATCGCCCGCGCCTTCCAGCGCCCGAGCTGCCGGTGGATCGACCACATGGGTAGGAAGAAGCCGAGGATCTGCTGCCCGAGGATGAGGCCGAAGAGGACGAGCAGGCCCTCGCTGGTTTCCGGCGGGTACTGCGCGGCGACGAAGGGCCGGTCGTGAAACGCGGAGAGGATGATCAGCCAGACCAGAAGAAAGCCGATCAGCCAGGCCATCTTGCCGGCCTGGTGGTTGTAGAAGCGACCGATCGGGGCCAGGCCGGCGCCGCCGTCGGGGTGCCCGAGGCTGGGCGAGATGGTGACCCGGCAATCCTCGATCGCCATGGTCCTGTAGCTCAGGCCCTGCCAGCCATAGCAGGCCATGCGGCCAATGCGCAGCCCGCAGGCGAAGGCCATGAGGACGACGACCCAGTAGAGGAAAGCCCGCATCGCCGTCGGTTCGTCGCGGCTGACGTGGTAGAGGACGAGCAGGCAGAGCGGCACGAAGACCAGGGAGACGCAGAAGCCCCAGAGCGCCGCGTCCTCCTCGATCCGCGCCTTCGCCGCGTCCCGCAGCGCCGCCCGCCGTCCTTCGTCCTCGATGAGGGCCCCCCGGTCGGGGCCGCGGAGCGGGCGCGCGAAGCGCAGGAAGCCCGCCGCGCTCAGGCCGTCGACCATCTCCTCGAAGCGGGCGCGGACGTCGTTGGTCCGCCAGATGAACAGCAGGCCGACCGGAAGGCCGCTCACGATCATCCAGTTGATCTGGGCCCAGCGGCCCCAGTGGACGCCCAGTTCCAGGGCCGCGTAAAGGCAGACCGGCAGCAGCATCAGCACGGTGCTGACCTTGCGCCGCTCGAAGATCCAGTCGTGGACTGCCGCCAAGACCCTGCGAAGCCGAAAAGCCATCCGTCATGCCCTCCGCCGTGCCGAACGGATCTGACCGATGTCGCGACCTGCGAGTCAGGACCAGAGCGCGCGACGGCGCTGTGGGAAAGCGCACAAGGGCGGCGCGCAGCGTCTCGGCCGGGCCCGCAAGCGTGCGGTTTTTGACACCGCCGGGGATATCCAAGCCGTCGCGGATCGAGCGACGCCGCGCGCCGTCAAATGAGGCATTATCGGTGCTGCTTGGTATCAGGGAGCAGGGCCTTGACGAGCCATCCCACCACCCCCGGACCGTGCCCAGCGGGCTCCGGCCCGGATGACCCGCCGCCGGACGCGCAAACCTCCGACAACAAGTTCGCCGAGGCGGCGCTCGAACGCCACAAGCGCGAGGGCATGGAGCTCGCCGTGAAGGCGCGCTGGATCGCGATGGCGGTGATCGCGGTCATGCTGCCGATCATCGATCCCCGGCCCGAGGTCCTCTACTTCGAGGTCCTGGTGCTCGGCTTCGTCCTGATCGGCTGGGGGCAGCTGCGGGTCGCGCGGGTCGGCCGCTCGAAGGCCGAGCTTCTGCTGCTGTTCTGCGATCTGATGCTGATGACCGTCGCCCTCGTGGTGCCCAATCCCTTCGGCAGCACGGACTGGCCCCTGGCCGTGGAGTACCGCTCCCAGACCTTCCATTACTTCTATGTTCTGCTCGCGAGCAGCATCCTGGCCTATTCCTGGCGCACGATCCGGGGAATCGGGGTGGTGACCGCCGGCCTCTGGCTCTTCGCCCTCGGCGCCGTCTGGGCCCTTTCGGGCGAGGACGAGGCGCTGACCCGGGCGGCCCATGCCGCCTTCGCCCCGGATCTGGAGCTGGCGGCCCTCCTGGACCCCAACAACCTGCTCACCTACATCCGGGTCCAGGAGGTCGTGGTCTTCCTGATCGTCGCCATGACCCTGTCGCTCGCCGTCCGCCGCTATGGGCGCCTGGTGATGGGCCACGCGGCGCTGGAGCGCGAGCGGGCGAACCTGGCCCGCTACTTCTCCCCCAACGTGGTCGAGGCGCTGTCGCGGAACGACGAGCCGCTCAAGCAGATCCGCACCCAGGACATCGCGGTGCTCTTCGTCGACATCGTCGGCTTCACCCGCTACGCCGCCGAGCGCAGCCCGCAGGCGGTGATCGAGACCCTGCGGCAGTTCCACCAGCGCATGGAGGGCGAGGTCTTCCGCCACGACGGCACCCTGGACAAGTACCTGGGCGACGGCCTGATGGCGACCTTCGGCACGCCGACCGCCGGCGATCGGGACGCGCTCAACGCGCTGCGCTGCGCCCGCGCCATGCTCCGCGCCGTCGCGGCCTGGAACGCGGAGCGGGCGGCGCGCGGCGAGCCGCCGATCGAGGCCGGCTTCGGCCTGCACCATGGCCCCGCGGTGCTGGGGGACATCGGCGCGAACCGCCTGGAGTTCGCCGTGATCGGCAACACGGTCAACGTCGCCAGCCGGATCGAGGCCCTGACCCGGACCCTGTCGGTCAAGCTGGCCGCCAGCGACGCGCTGCTGGAACGCGCGCGCCGCGAGGCCGGCGGGGACGACCGGGCCCTGTCCGGCCTCGTCCGCCACGACGGCCTGGAGATCCGCGGGCTCGACGCCAGGATGACGGTCTGGGCGCTGTCCTGACGGCCCGCGGGTCATCCGGCCACGGGCCGCCCCACGGGCCGCCCCCCGCGCCGGTCAGGGGCGGCCGCTCCTTCGGTCGCGCGAAAGGCGACCGAGGTCACGGTGGTCACCCGATGAAGCCCGCAGCTTGTGCCTCCTGGGGGCGGATATCAACCTTGTCGCCCGCTCCGGCTGGGTTGCCGTTCCCGGCATCCGCCGAGCGCGCCGCCATCGGACGGCGCATCGGCTGTCGGACCACGTTGAGCGCCCGGCTCGAGATCTCTCCGCCGTTAACCAAGGGAGGCGATGATCTCCCGGTAGGCCGCTTCGGGGAACGCCTTCAGCGTCCGGGTCCGGATGTTCCCGAGTTGAGCGACCTGCAAGGTGAATCTCGCCGCCACGGCGTCGTCCGGCGCCTCGTAGACGGCGATCAGGTCGTAGTCGCCCAGGGTCATGAAGACGGACTTGAACTCGCCGTCCATGTCCCGGAGCGCCGTCTTGGCGACGTCGAGACGGCGGGGCGACTCCTTGATGGCGCGAATGCCCTGCTCGGTCCAGTTGGCCAGCATGATGTAGATGGTCACGGCAAACCTCCTTCCGGATGGCCGAGGATGCCGCCGGCGCCGGTGGACGGAACTGCGACGCAAAGTCTTCGAGGGTCGGTCACTGATCGGCGCTCGATGGCCGGCGCTCGATGGGATCCGGCAGGCGGGTCAGAGACCCTGCGGGGCGCGCCGACCCGCGCCGCCGCCCCACGCGCGCTCGCGGCACGATCGGTCTGTCGTCCAAAGAACATCGAAGACCGGGATTGTACCAGATCGAGGCGCGCCGAGGGTCCAAATCTCGCCGCGGGCCAGGTCGGGCGACGGCGTGGTGCGGTCAGTACTCGTCGTAGTCGGGGCTCCAGTTCCGGAGCTGGAGCTCGCCCGCGTTGCAGGGCGGGCGCGGCCGTTCCCGGGCGGGCCGCAGGAGGCGGGCCGGCGGCGTCCGGCCGGCGATCTCCAGCAGCATCTTGCGCAGGATGGCACGGCCGAAGTCGCCGAAGCCCTCCGCCACCACGACGAAGGCGCCCTGCCCGCCGATGACGCAGTCCTCATAGTAGAGATCCAGGTCGGGCAGCGGCGGGTAGCCGTAGCGGCCGGGACGGCCGTTGATGATCGCCAGACCGTTGATGACGATGTCCTCCGCCAGGGCCCGGTCGCGGGCCTCGACCACGAAATCGCCCCGGTTGTTGGGACCGTCGCCGGAAACGTCGATCACGCGCCGCCGGCCGCGGAAGCCGTTGTCCTCGAAGCTCGCGGCCGCGACGTCGATCGCGGTGCTGATCGAGGTCCAGAGCTCCGTGGTGACCGCCTGCCGCTCGAGCGCCTCGGCGAAGGCCGCCGCGCTGGGCGCGTCGGAGATCTCGCGCCAGCCGACCACGTTGCGTTGGAAGTGGGCCCCGGCCCACTCCATGTAGGTGACCGCGATGCGCCCGAGCCGGCCGTGTTGGATCGCGTCGAGGACCGCCGGGTGGCGCAGGGCCTGGACGTAGCCCTGGCGCTGCAGGCGGGCCTCCTCGATGTCGATGCTGCCGGACACGTCGACCGCCAGCACGAGCTCCAGGTCGACCGCCCGCTCCGCCGCCGCATCGCCCGCCGCCAGCCAGAGGCCGGCGCAGAGGGCGACGACGGCGCGGCCGGGAAGGCGCGGACGCCGCCCTCTGCCCGGCCCTGCGGCCCGAGGCCCGTCCGGACCGAAGTGTCGCCGTGAGACCCGACGCCGCATTCCTCGCCCTCCTCCGCTGGCGGCAAAAAGCGCGTCTATGGATGATAGGTCGGCGGCCGGCCCTCGGCAAAGCACGGCCCTGTGAAATCAGCCGGTCTTGACCATGTTCGGAAGCCCTCGCCGGCTTCGCGCCGGGGGCGGAGAGGTGCCCGAAGCCGGATATCGCCGCCCGGACACTCAAGAGGGAGCGGCTGAATTTCCGGAACTGATCCGAAGCGGTCATCTGTCCAGTGGCAAGCCTGTAATTGATTCCACCTGCCGGTCGCACTAAAAGACCCCGGATGCTGAGCGCTGGTTCCTGCGCATTTTCCGCTGGCCATGACGCAATTCGCGGTTCGGGCCGGGCAAACGAGCCGAGATCGACACCAGGGATGAACACTACCGAACACGGAGATTGATATGACGACCGGCGTGTTCGCAATGGTGCTTGGCGCAGCCGTGTTACATGCGGCATGGAATGCGCTGGTCAAGGTGAATGCCGATCGGCTTGTCATGGTCGCGATCATGATGATGAGCCAGGTTGCCGTTGCCATGCTGGTTGTCCCGTTCGTGGCGTTTCCAACGCCGGAAAGCTGGCCGTATATCTGGGCTTCAACCGCTCTGAACACTGCCTATTGCGTGTTTCTGATCAATGCCTATCGTTATGGTGATCTGAGCCACGTCTATCCCATTTCCCGGGGTTCCGCGCCACTGATCGTTGCGGTCATATCCGTTTCGGTTGTGGGCGAAAAATTGAGCCGCCAGGCTGGTCTGTCGGTTGTCATCATCGCGCTGGGGATCATGAGCCTGACCCTGACGCGTGGCGCGGGAGGCTTCAGGGAACCCAAGGCAATGCTGTATGCCGTGGGCACGGGCGTGTTTATAGCCGGATACACGGTCGTAGATGGTTTAGGCGCCCGTCTTGCCGACAGTGCGCATAGCTACACTTTCTGGGTCCACCTCTTTAACGGAATCCCGATAACCTTGCTGGCGCTCTATCTGCGAAGGGGTCAGGTTTTTGTGTCGGTGCGGAAATCCTGGAAGGTCGGGGTGCTCGGGGGCATCATATCGCTCTTGGCGTATTGGATTGTCATTTGGGCAATGACGCAGGCGCCTATGGCGCTGGTCTCCGCTGTCCGGGAAACGAGCATGGTGTTCGCTGTGCTCTTTGGCGTCTTCGTCCTCAAGGAGCGCCTCGACCTGGCGCGGCTGGCCTCCACGGGCGTTACGTTGATCGGGACGGTAATGCTCAAGACCTCCAAGTGAGCGCTGTTCCGAATTGGACCGGCAACGGTGCTTGCGCAACAAGCCTGCGCCCCGGCCTTCCTCGCCAATTCGCTTCCGAAGGTCCCAGTGGTCTTCGCCTAATAGATCACGCCAAGCTTGATATTGGATGGCCATATCTCCTTTGAGAAGCCACCCAACAACAGGATTCTCACGTCCGGTGTCCATCTGGATAGGATAGCGCCTACTGCACTCTTTGAAGCACCTTCGGGCAAGTCCACATATCTGCCGAAACGGCCTAAGGGACGGAAGCCCGCTTCTGGTGTTGGGCTGACAATATGTTCCCCGCGGCAAACGGGGCCTCTACGTGTCTGGCGTCGTTTCGCTTTTACGGAACACGAGCAGGATCGCTAATTTCTCGGGCGCGCGCCCGCTTGGGCAACCCTATAAAATGGGTGTATCGGGCCACCGGTATCTGTCTCTTCCCCTGCTTCGTCTCTAAGGAACGCGCTGCTCGAAGATCTGTCCGCCAAGTTTACGATTCTTTCTATGGTTGCATACTTAAAGTGTTGATTTGATCTCCAAAATTTCTCTGGTCTGATGCCCATAATATTCGGATTGTGAAACACGAGCTTGTTCTGGCGGCTTAAACCGAGAATGACAATGACATGTCTACCTACCCCAGCGGCGACCCAACCATATTTCCCCGATGCAATGATTGGGCCTGCTCGCAGTGCGTTGCTCCATGCGGCAAGATCTGTATTGCCCTCAAGTTGCGGCAACGGCTCAAGCCCGTAGTCGGCTGCGTGAATGCAAATATGGCTTCCTCTGCCGCGGCGTTTTTCCAGTCTTGCGTTATCGGTGTGTCGTTGCCGGCCCAAGCCGTATCGATTGCCGTGCTCATACATCATCACCATCTCGATACAGGTCAACCAACAATGATTGGATATCCCCTGCCAGAGATAAGGAATGTGATGCCCCTCTCTTAGCGCCATGAACCAATTCCTCCATACATCAGCCGGGCGTCCCCGTTTGCGATCAGTGTAGGCATGGTGCCGGCGGCCGAGGCGCCGATCAAGGGACAAGGAGGGGACTCGCTGGACTCGGAAGCCCTCACGTAATTCGGGCAAGGGCGGTTCTGCACCCAGGTCCGGACATTGGCCGGACATCGCCGGCCCAGGTCTGAGCCCGCGTCCTAGAGCAGCCCGCGTTCATTCGAACGCGGAGCTGCTCTAACTCTATGGAATAGATCAAATGATCTGCGTTTAATTGAGTCCAATTAAACGCGGTTTGATCTAGGCCGCCTCGAAGCGGCCGAACTCGAAGTCGCGGCCGGGGGCGGCGTCGAAGAGGGCGCGGGTGTAGTCGTGGCGGGGTTGGCGGAAGACCTCGGCGGCCAGGCCTTCCTCGACCACCTCGCCCCTGTACATGACGGCGATGCGGTCGCAGATCTGGGCGGCGACGCGCAGGTCGTGGGTGATGAAGAGCATGGCCAGGTCGAAGCGCCTGCGCACGTCGTCCAGCAGCGCCAGGACCTGGGCCTGGACCGAGACG
>JAKSBE010000555.1 GCA_022361275.1 Kiloniellales bacterium | reverse complement strand
GTGATGCCGGGCGACAACATCTCGATGGAGGTCGAACTGATCGCCCCGATCGCGATGGACGAGGGCCTGCGCTTCGCGATCCGCGAAGGCGGACGCACCGTCGGCGCCGGCGTCGTCGCCACCATCGTCAAATAAAGACGGAGGCGGCAAGACGGCGGCGGCCGGGGGCGGACCTCGGGACGCCGGGGTGGCGATCAGGCGGGCGGAAGGAGTGTAGCTCAATTGGCTAGAGCACCGGTCTCCAAAACCGGGGGTTGGGGGTTCGAGTCCCTCCACTCCTGCCAAGCTTGAAGAGGACCGAGCCTAGAATGGGCCAGGCCGGGGACCACGGGAGAGCAGGCTCGGATCGGCAGCCTCAGGCAGGATCGGGGCGCGGCGAAGAACGGCCCCGCTTATGGATCCGAGGGCTCCCCGATCCGAGAGCGCTGGATCCCAGAGCGATGGGGTCCGAGACAAAGAGAATGAAGAGCAGCTGAATGGCCATGTTCAACATAGGGCAATTCGTCCGCGAGGTCCGGCAGGAAGCATCAAAGGTGACCTGGCCGTCGCGCAAGGAGACCACGATCAGCACAATCATGGTGCTGATCATGGTGTTTCTGGCGGCCATCTTCTTCTTCTTGGTCGATCAGGTGCTCGCGTTCGGCGTGGAGCAGATCCTGGGCTTTGGGAGCTGATCACGATGGCGTCGCTGCGCTGGTACGTCGTTCACGTCTATTCGGGCTTCGAGAAGAAGGTCGCGGAATCGATCCGCGAACGGGTTCGACAGCACGAGATGGAGGATCGCATTCCGCAGGTCCTGGTGCCGACCGAGGAGGTCGTGGAGATGCGCCGCGGCCAGCGAGTCAACGCCGAGCGCAAGTTCTTTCCGGGCTATGTGCTGGTCCAGATGGAGCGCGCCGACGATACCTGGCACCTGATCAAGAACACGCCGAAGGTGACCGGCTTCCTGGGCACCCACGGCCGGCCGACGCCGATCTCGGATACCGAGGCCGACCGGATCCTGCGCCAGGTACAGGAGGGCGTGGAACGGCCTAAGCCCTCGGTGATCTTCGAGATCGGCGAGCAGGTGCGGGTCTGCGACGGGCCCTTCACCTCGTTCAACGGCATGGTCGAGGAGGTCGACGAAGAACGCTCGCGGCTCAAGGTCGCGGTCTCGATCTTCGGCCGCTCGACCCCGGTGGAGCTGGAGTACACGCAGGTCGAGAAGCTCTAGTCGACGACGCTGCGGTCCCGGACCGGGACTGCTGGAGAGCGCGGGAGGCCGCCGCCGAAAGCCCAAGGCGGGGCCGCACACCGCGCAGCCCAAGAGGGAAAAGGGGTGATGTGAATGGCAAAGAAGATCGAAGGATACATCAAGCTGGAGATCCCGGCGGGGCAGGCGAATCCCTCGCCGCCGGTCGGCCCGGCGCTCGGCCAGCGCGGCCTGAACATCATGGAGTTCTGCAAGGCCTTCAACGCGGCCACGCAGAACGTCCAGCCGGGCACGCCGACCCCGGTGGTGATCACGGCCTACTCGGACCGTTCCTTCACCTTCGAGACCAAGACGCCGCCGGCGAGCTATTTCCTGCGCAAGGCGGCCGGGATCCCGAAGGGCTCGACCGCGCCGGGCAAGACCGTGGCCGGCAAGGTGACCATGGCGCAGGTCCGCGAGATCGCGGAGACCAAGATGGTCGACCTCAACGCCAACGACCTCGACGCGGCGGCGAAGATCATCGCCGGCTCGGCCCGCTCCATGGGCCTGGAAGTGGTGGAGTAGGGCCATGGCGAAGCACGGCAAGCGCATGAAGGCGGTCTACGAGGGCATCGACCGCAGCCAGGACCTGACGCTGGAGGCCGCGGTCAAGGCGATCAAGGCCAGCGCCAAGGCGAAGTTCGACGAGACCGTCGAGATCGCGATGAACCTGGGCGTCGACCCGCGCCACGCGGACCAGCAGGTGCGCGGCATGGTGAACCTGCCGCACGGCACCGGCAAGAGCGTCCGGGTCGCGGTCTTCGCCAAGGGCGGCAAGGTCGAGGAGGCCAAGTCGGCGGGCGCCGACGTCGTCGGCGCCGAGGACCTGGCCGAGCAGATCCAGGGCGGCAAGATCGACTTCGACCGCTGCGTCGCGACCCCGGACATGATGCCGGTGGTCGGCCGTCTGGGTAAGATCCTGGGCCCGCGGGGCCTGATGCCCAACCCGAAGCTGGGCACGGTGACCAACAACGTCGCCGAGGCGGTGCAGGCGGCCAAGGGCGGCCAGGTCGAGTTCCGGGTCGAGAAGGCCGGCATCGTCCACGCCGGCGTCGGCAAGGCCAGCTTCTCGGAGGACGCCCTGGTCGAGAACGTCCGGGCCTTCTATGGCGCCATCAGCCGGGCCAAGCCCAGCGGCGCCAAGGGCACCTACATCAAGCGGGTGTCCTTGAGTTCGTCCATGGGCCCGGGGCTGAGAATCGAGGTCGGCAGCCTGGCGGGCGGCGCCTGACGGCGCCGCGCCGGAGCCGGCGGAACGAGAGTTTCCGGTCTTCTCCACGATGGGGAAGGCCGGGGAGACGGGGCGGCGGGCCTGTCCGCCACCCCGACCTGTCCGAGACTGCAGGTGCCCGGACCCGGTCGGTTTCTCGGGGCCGGGCCTAAGCCCAGCGAGGGCCTGCATAGACAGGAGGCAAGGTTTCGGTGCCGCGCCCCGCGAGGGCGCCGGTTGCCGGGCTTGAGCTTCCGGGACAGGCGAGACGGGTTCCCAGCGGTTTTGGGACCCGGTCGTGCAACCAGGCCGAACCTGCGGGTTCCCCCGTGGGTGCGGCCGTAGAATCGGCGGAGACGATTCGTGGACCGTGCACAGAAGAAGGAGCTGGTGGCCGAGCTTCATCAGACCTTCGAAGGCGCAGGGCTTGTCGTGGTCACCCACCAGAGCGGGATGACCGTCGGCGAGTCCAGCGACCTTCGCGGGCAGATGAGAGCGGCCAGCGCCGGCTTCAAAGTGACCAAGAACCGGCTCACGCGTCTTGCCCTGGAAGGCACCAAGTACCAAGCGCTGGAATCGCTGTTCACCGGGCCGACGGCCATTGCCTTTTCGGAGGATCCGGTGGCGGCGGCGAAGGTCTGCGTCGAGTTCGCGAACAAGAACAAGAAGCTGACCATCGTGGGCGGGGCCCTCGGCGACAAGGTCCTCGACGTCGACGACGTCAAGGCCCTGGCCAGGCTGCCCTCGCTCGACGAGCTGCGCGGAAAGATCATCGGCGTCCTGCTGGCGCCGGCCACCAAGGTGGCCGGGGTCGTCCAGGCGCCGGCGGGCCAGCTGGCCCGTGTCTTGGGTGCTTACGCCGCCAAGGACGACGCCGCGTGACGCCGCGGTCGTACGCAAAGGAAGTTCAAGCCTAGGAGAAGATGAGACATGGCTGATCTGGACAAGTTGGTCGACGAGCTTTCGAAGTTGACCGTTCTCGAAGCGGCCGAGCTGGCCAAGAAGCTGGAAGACCACTGGGGCGTTTCGGCGGCGGCGCCGGCCGCCGTGGTGGCCGTTCCCGGTGCGGCGGCCGCCGACGGCGCCGCGGCCGAGGCCGAGAAGGACGAGTTCGACGTGGTCCTGGCCTCGATCGGCGACAAGAAGATCAACGTCATCAAGGAAGTCCGGGCGATCACCTCGCTCGGTCTGAAGGAGGCGAAGGATCTTGTCGAGGCCGCGCCCAAGGCGATCAAGGAAGGCGTCGGCAAGGACGAGGCTGAAGAGATCAAGAAGAAGCTCGAAGAGGTGGGTGCCACGATTGAAATCAAGTAGGTGGCGCCACAGTTTGACGACGGTCCTGGCGGCGGGCGAAGGGCGCACGCCGCCAAGGGCCGATTCTGCTTTGCCCTGGAGCGGGCCTCGATTTGCCGGGCCATCGAAGGGCCCCGGCAAATCGCCTGACGCCGCTCTGACGTAGGGGTTTGGAGCAAGCTTCAGGCACGAGGTCGCATCGCCCTCGCGTCATCCTGCTCCAGGAGAGGGGCGAAGCCCGCCGAGGGACCCGGCGGCAAGACTCCGGAAAGGTTCCCGCTTGTCGGCCGAGGTGGTGGCCGGGCCGGCATCTGATGAGGTTTCCTCGCCGCGGACTGCGGGCCCGCGTGCTGCGGGCGGGGGCAACATTGAGGACAAGATATGTCGAGATCGTTTACCGGACGCAAGCGTATCCGCAGGACGTTCGGCCGGATCCCCGAAGTGACCCAGATGCCGAATCTGATCGAGGTGCAGAAGCAATCCTACGATCACTTCCTGCAGATGGACGTGCCGCCGGCCGATCGGGACAGCGTCGGGCTCGAGGAAGTCTTCAGCTCGGTCTTCCCGATCATGGACTTCTCCGAGCGCGCCGAGCTGCAGTTCGTGCGCTACGAGCTCGAGGAGCCCAAGTACGACGTCGAGGAATGCCAGCAGCGCGGCATGACCTTCGCGGCGCCGCTGAAGGTGACCCTGCGCCTGGTCGTCTGGGACGTCGACGAGGACACCGGCGCCCGCTCGATCCGCGACATCAAGGAGCAGGACGTCTACATGGGCGACATGCCCCTGATGACGAGCAACGGCACCTTCGTCATCAACGGCACCGAACGGGTCATCGTCAGCCAGATGCACCGCAGCCCGGGCGTGTTCTTCGACCATGACCGCGGCAAGACCCATTCCTCCGGCAAGTACCTCTTCGCCGCACGGGTCATTCCCTATCGCGGCTCCTGGCTCGACTTCGAGTTCGACGCCAAGGATCTCGTCTACGTTCGGATCGACCGCCGGCGCAAGCTGCCGGCGACCACCTTGCTGCTCGCCCTGGATGGCGACGAGACCGAGGCGCTGCGCGGCGAGCGGGCCGAGCAGGGCCTGAGCCTGGAGCCCCACGAGGCCGTCGGCATGACCGCCGAGGAGGTCCTGGCGACCTTCTACGGCCAGGTCGCCTACACCCGTATGGACGACGCCTGGCGCACGGTCTTCGACCCGGAGCGGCTGCGCGGGATCAAGCTGGACCGCGACCTGGTCGACGCCAAGACCGGCAAGGTCGTGGCCGAGGCCGGCACCAAGATGACGCCGCGCCTGGCCCGCAAGCTCCGCGAGGGCGGCCTCGAGGACCAACTGGTGCCGGACGAGGAGCTCCTGGGGCGCTTCGCCGCGGTCGACTTCATCAACGAGCAGAACGGCCAGGTTCTGGCCGAGGCCGGCGACGAACTGACCGAGGAGATCCTGGCCTCGCTGGTCGAGAACGGGATCGCCGATGTCCCGACCCTGGCGATCGACAACATCAACGTCGGTCCCTACATGCGCAACACCCTGGCGATCGACAAGAACAACAGCCGCGAGGAGGCGCTGATCGACATCTACCGGGTGATGCGCCCGGGCGAGCCGCCGACCCTGGAATCCGCCGAGACGATGTTCAAGGGCCTGTTCTTCGATTCCGAGCGCTACGACCTCTCGGCGGTCGGCCGCGTGAAGATGAATGCGCGCCTCGGCTTCGAGGACGTCGACGACACCCTGCGCACTCTGCGCAAGCAGGACATCCTCTCGATCC
>JAKSBE010000316.1 GCA_022361275.1 Kiloniellales bacterium | reverse complement strand
GGCCGGCGCGGAGGGCTCAAAGCCGGGGCACGCTTCCGTTTAAGCGTAGCCTCCATTCCCTGCCGTGCCCGCAGGTGTCACTCGTAGGAAGTCAGGAACGGTGTTGGCCGGGGATGCTCACCGTTTCGCACCCTCCGCTAAACTGGAATCTTGCGGATTTGCAGACTTCTCCGTTTCTGTCGGCGTAGACGTGGTTCGGAGATTTTCGGTTTTCCTACGAGCACTGAGAAAGTCGCGCGCAACCGCCTCAGCGACCAAATCGAGAATTAGTCGGACGTCAGACGAGTTGAATTCGTTGTCAGCCACGATCTGGTTAGCAGTAATAGGTCGCAACGCGTTTTATCTTTACGAATGTGGTTAGGCAGTAGTTGTCGATGCATTATTTTTGCTGTCTGCCGGACATAAAGAGCTACCCCTTTGGCCGATTCCGATCCCACACCAGATATGCAATGCCCCCTTCTTTCTCGAACAAAGCTGCATGAATTGGCTCGGGTAAAGCAGGGTCGTCGAGCGTTACGCTCAGATACTCCTGCGAGTCATCGTCACTCTTTCGTCTGATCCACGCGGCACCAAGCTCAGTGTGGCCGGTGAAAAATCGGAAGTCGGGTGCATTCTCGCTCTGCTTTCGGTCGTTCGCTTTGATATGCACCTTACGGCTGAGGCTCAGTGTATGGATGGTTCCTACATAGCCGTCTATGCCCGATTTAAAGTTTCCGATAATGGCCATGATTTAGGCCTCGTGTGTCAGGTGGTTGATGAAAAAGGGGAATTGTTCATTACGAAGCTGTCAGTGACCTCGCGGGGTGGAGAACCCCGCACGCCGTGCAACGCAGTGCGCGGGGATAAGCTAACGGGTGAGGCGGACCGGGTGCTTCCGGCGAGCCGTACATGAGCAGAACCCGTTGAAGCCGGGCGGGCGGGAACTTCCGCTCCCGTGAGCGGCCCGGCGGCGCGGCGGAGTTCCTCGAGGTTATCCGAGAGCAGCTCCGTTGCGGCACCTACCGCCCCGAACCGGTCCGGCAGCGGCTCATCCCCAAGCCGGGGCGGTCGGGCAAAGTGCGTCCGCTGGGCATTCCCACGCTCAAAGACCGCTTGGTGCAAATGGCTTTGAAGCTCGTGCTGGAGCCCATCTTCGAGGCGGACTTCCATCCCACCTCCTACGGCTTCCGCAAAGGTCGAAGCACCCATGACGCGCCGGCTAAAATCCAGCGCCAATTGCACCCGACCGCCGGCCAATCAATCTGACCGAGGGCTATTGACAGTTAGAGGCGGCCCTTGGCTGGGTTCTAACGAACTTCCGGTTTTCACGCCAGAGCAGTTGTTCTCACCGACCGGCCGGCACTTCTGCTTTTGTTAAGGGTTGTCGGACGCCTGCCGAAGGCTCGGCGTTGCGGCCTGCCGGGTCTATGGGGATTTGACGGCGGCGGGCTGTTGGCTGGGCATTGCGGGGTCTGGCGGGTCGGGAGGATCTGGCAGGCGCCGGCGGCGGCGGGCTGTTTTAGGGTCGCATTTGTGGGGGCGGTGTCGGGGTTTGCCGGCGGTGCCGCGGTCTTGCGGTGGCCTTGAGGCGAACGGTGCCGTGGCCGGCGGCGGCCGGCCTCCTCAGCGGGTCTTGCAGGGGTGAGTGTCATGGGCGCTTGCCCGGCGGCGGGGCGCGCGGCGGGTGTCCGGGCTCGAAGGTCTCGATGACGATCATGGGTCCGCCGCAGCTGGGGCAGGTCTGGGCGAGGGTCTGCGTGTCTTGAACATGGTCATCGGCGCCGGGTTCGGGGGCGTCTTGGTGCGTCTCGACGGCGAGTAGCTGGCGCGCCCGGGTCAGGGTCTCGGCGCGGCGGCCATTGGCGAGGAGTCCGTAGTGGCGGATGCGGTGGAAGCCCTGGGGCAGGACGTGGAGGAGGAAGCGGCGGATGAACTCCTGCGCCGCCAGGGTCATGAGCTTCTGCCGCGCGCGGCCCTTGGCGCGGTAGTCCTTCCAGGTGAAGGTGACGCTATTGTCGTCGAGGGCGATGAGGCGGCTGTTTGAGATGGCGACGCGGTGGGTGTAGCGGGAGAGATAGGCGAGCACGGCCTCGGGCCCGGCGAAGGGGCGCTTGGCGTAGACGACCCACTCGATCTTGCGCAAGGGGCGCAGGTGGCGCGCGAAGGCCTGGGCCTCGGCCAGCGGCCGGTGAGCTCCGAAGCCCCTCAAGCGGCCGGCCTCGTGGGCTGCGGTGAGCTTGTCGAGGACCAGGCGGCGGAACAGGCGCGCGAGCACGCGCACCGGCAGGAAGAAGCCGGGCCGGCAGGAGACCCAGTGCGAGCCGTCGAGCGCGATGCCGCCGCCGGGCACGATGCAGTGGACGTACGGGGTGGTGGGTCATGGCCGAGCCCCAGGTGTGGAGCACGGCGGTGAGGCCGATGCGGGCGCCGAGGTGCCTGGGGTCGGCGGCGATGGTGATCAGGGTCTGCGCCGCGGCCTTGAAGAGGATGGCGTAGACCACGGCCTTGTTGTGATAGGCGATGTCGGCGATCGGGGCCGGCAGGGTGAAGACCACGTGGTAGTAGGCGACCGGCAGGAGTTCGGCCTGGCGCGCGGCGAGCCAGTCCCTGGCGGCCGCGCCCTGGCACTTCGGGCAATGCCGGTTGCGGCAGGAGTTGTAGGCGATCCGGGTGTGGGCGCAGTCCTGGCAGCGCGCGACGTGCCCGCCGAGGGCCGCCGTGCGGCAGCGCTCGATCGCCGACATCGCCTTGAGCTGGCCGAGGCTCAGGTGGCCCGCCTGGGCTTGGCGCCAAGCAAGCCCGTGGGCGCGAAAGATGTCCGCGACCTCCAGCGTGTGACGCGCCATGGCGTCGCCGGGTCAGGCCGGCGGCAGCGGCCTTTGCCTTGCTCCACCCGGATCACCTGGCGGCTACTGTCGATGTCGGTGACCTTGAGCGAGACCACCTCCGAGGCCCGCAGCCCGGCGCCATAGGCGAGCGACAGCGCCGCTTTGGCCTTGAGGCCCAGTGCGGCATCGAGAAGACGCGCCACCTCCCCGGGGCTCAAGATCACGGACAGCCGACGGGGCAGGCGCACTGTCGTCATCCCGACCAAGGCGTCGCCACGGTCGAAGGTAACGCCGAAAAAGAAGCGCAAGGCGGAGACCGCGGCGTTCATGGGCGTCGCCGAAGCGCCCTGCGATCTCATGTGCACCTGGAAGCGCCGCAAAGCCTCCGCCGTTGCTTGATCCGGAGAACGACCGAAAAAGGCCGTGAATCCCCTGACTGCACGAAGTTATCCTCGCTGTGTGCAGGCCGTGAAACCGCGGACCGTCATGTCCTCGATCATGCGGCGGCGCAACGGGCTGATGGCTTTATCAGTCATGGGTCTGCTCCTGTTCTGAGACAAAGGTTGGGGAACCCAAATCTCAACACAGGGCAGACCCGGCCCGTTACCGCTCTGATCTCACAATCCGCCGCAACAAGCTACCGCGTGAGCGGTTTAGTCCTTTGGCCCAATCCGGACCTTTAGGAAGTAAGGTCTCTGGAAGGGCTCAAAGCTGTCGTTCGACAGCTTTGGTATTACTGGGTGCCGACCCTAGTTGTCTGTCAGTGGATACGTGCATAGATGGCAGCTCGTATTTGGGTAATCTGAACCCGCTAAAACCGATCGCGCCCCCAACCTGCCGCCACAGGAACCAGGCCCTAG
>JAKSBE010000500.1 GCA_022361275.1 Kiloniellales bacterium | reverse complement strand
TCCCAGGCGCTCGGTGACGGCATCGCAGATCGCGCGATGCACCGCCTCGGGCTCGCCGCGGCCGTCGATCACCGCACAGCGATCCGGTTCCGCCCGGGCGATCGCCCGGAAGCCTTCGCGGACCCGCTGGTGGAAGGCGCTTCCCATGGCCTCGTAGCGCTCGGCGCCACCGGCACGGGCGCCGGCGCGGGCCAGGCCGAGCGCGACCGGCAGGTCGATAATCAGGGTGACATCCGGCCGCGGGCTCTCGGCCACCAGGCCGCGCAGGGCCTCGACCGGGGCCGTGCCGAGCTCGTGGCCGTAACCCTGGTAGGCCAGGGTCGAATCGGTGAAGCGGTCGCAGAGCACCCAGTGCCCCTCGGCCAGCGCGGGGCGGACGGTCCGTGCCAGGTGCTCGGCCCGGGCCGCGGAGTGCAGCAGCGCTTCGGTCAACGGCAGCCAGCGCTCCGCCGCGCCGTCGACCAGGAGCTTCCGGATCTGCTCCGCGCCCGCGCTGCCACCGGGCTCGCGTGTCTGGACGACGGTGACGCCCTTGGCGCGCAGCGCAGCGGCCAGCAGGCCGACCTGGGTCGACTTGCCGGCGCCCTCGCCGCCCTCGAAGGTGATGAAGCGAGCCTCCGCCATGGCCGCGACTTTGCCGGGGCGCTTGCTCAGGGTCAATCGGGCGCGGTCAATCGGAAGCGGTCACCTGCGGCAAACTCCGTCGGCCGCGCCGCTCAGGGCGCGCCGGTGACGAAGTACATCAAGGCCGAGATAATCCGCCCGAAGGGACCGAGCTGCTCCACCGAATGCCCGGCGTAGAGCGGATACTCCCGCAGCGCCACGTCGGGCGCGGTCACGCGCAGCGTGCCGATCCGGTCGCCTTCCTGGATCGGCGCCGGCACCGGCTGCTGGTATATCACCGTCACGGCCATGTCCCTGCGCGCCCTGCGCGGCAGGGTAACCACGATGTCCTGGGGCGAGGTCAGGGGCACGTTGAGGGCGTCCCCCAGCCAGACGTCCGCGGTCTCGACGCTCTCGCCGGCCTTGAACAGGGTATAGTTCTGGAACTCCCGGAAGCCCCAGTTGATGATCCGCTCGGATTCGCGGCCACGCTCCCTCATGCTGCTCAAGCCGGTCGCGACCATGACCAAGCGCCGGCCGTTCCGTACGGCCGAGGCGGTCAGGCCGTAGCCGGCTTCCTCGGTGTGACCCGTCTTCAGGCCGTCGGCACCTGTGTTGCGGTAGAGCAGCGGGTTGCGGTTGCCCTGGCGAATGCCGTTCCAGGTGAACTCCTTCTCCGAGTAATAGCCGTAGTACTCCGGGAATCTCTCGATGATCAGCCGCGCCACGGTCGCCAGGTCGCGGGCCGACATCCTCTGGCGTTCGTCCGGCCAGCCGGTGGCGTTCGCAAAGCTCGAGTTGGTCAGACCGATCTCCAGCGCCTTCTCGTTCATGGCCTCGGCGAAGGCTTCTTCCGAGCCGGCCAGCCCCTCGGCCAGGACGATGGAGGCGTCGTTGCCGGATTGCACGATGACGCCGCGCAGCAGGTCCTCGATCCGCACCTGCTTGCCGACCTCCACGAACATCTTGGAGCCGCCCTTGCGCCAGGCCTTCTCGGAGACCGCGAAGGTGTCGTCCAGCGACAGGCTCCCCTCGCGCAGCTTCTCGAAGACCATGAAGGCGGTCATGATCTTGCTCATCGAGGCCGGCGGCATGGGCAGGTCTGCGTCCTTCTCGAAGAGCACCGTGTCGGTGCTCAGGTCGATCAGGATGGCCTCTCGTGCCACGGTCTGGAACTCGGCCCTGGCCCCGAAGGAAAAACACAAAAGGGCCGCGAGACCGATCGCTGCGGCGGTATGTCTTGGCATCGTTACTCCAGAGGGGATCTTCGGTCGGGTCTTTCGGCTCCCGGATCAGCAGTCAAACGTCGGCTAGCGCGGGATTGCGCCGAAAATATGACGGTCCGGGCGGATGCTGGCCGAGCAAACGCGGGGACCGCGTTCATTCGACCAAGATGCGGGCGTCGTTGTAGCCCCTGGACAGCAGCGAGTTGAACAGGCGGTCCGCATCGTCGACGGAGGCCAAAGGCCCGAAGCGGACCCGGAAGAAATGCCGGCCGTCGACCATCGCCGGGGTGATTGATGGCCGCCCGAGCGATGTCAGGCGCACCCGGAGCCGGTCGGCATTGTGGAAGTACATGAAGGAGCCGGCCTGCACATAGAGCCTGTCGGCCCGCTCCGGGCGGATCGTCACCACCCCGTCGGGCCGCGGCACGGCGCCATCGGCGATGATGTCCAGACTCTCCCGCCGCCCCAAGGGCGCGGCGGCCCGCAAGGACCGGCTGGCGATGCTGGCACCGCCGCGCGGCGCGGACGTCGCCGCGCCGGCCGGCGCCGATAGGGGCGCCACGGCGACCGCCACGGTCGGCACCGCCAGAGGCACCGTGTCGTCGTCCTGCCCGGATTGGGCCGCGGCGGCGAGCTGGCGGCTCTCGGCTTCGATCAGTTCGACCCGCACCTTGGCGGTGCCGCGCTCCCGAAAGCCGAGCAGCCCTGCCGCGGTCCGCGACACGTCGATGATGCGCCCGCGGGCGAAGGGCCCGCGGTCGTTGATCCTGAGCCTGAGAGAACGGCCATTCTCCAGGTTGGTCACCTGAACCATGGACGGCATGGGCAGGGTCCGGTGCGCCGCGGTCAGGGCGTCCTGATCGTAGATCTCGCCGTTGGCCGTGGACTTGCCGTGGAAGCCGGGGCCGTACCAGGAGGCGATCCCGGTCTCGTCGTAGTCGTATTGGACTCGGGGATAGTACCAGGTCCCCTGGATCTGATAGGGCTTGCCGATCTTGTAGTGCCCGGCTCCTATCGGCACAGACGCCGGCGGCGGCGGCTCTTCCTCTTCGCGGGTCTGCTGCTTGACCTCTTTGGCGGTATGGACCGCCAACTGGGTCTCGGCGCAGCCGGTCAGCCAGACGGCGCCCGCCGTCAGCAAGGAGAAACCGAAAGCCCGGCGACCGGATGGCCGCCTGCCGGCGCTGCCCTGGATCGACGTCAATTGACGTCGTCCTTCTTGTCTCCGCCCGGGTCGACCGCCGCCTGGCGAAGCCGCTGAAGCAGGCCCGCCGAGGGATAGCCGTCGGGCGGCAGCCCGACGTCGCGCTGAAAGGCGCGCACCGCCCGCCGGGTCATCGGGCCGGCCACACCGTCGGGCTCGCCGACATCGAAGCCCAGGACGTTGAGGCGGTTCTGGATCTCCTCGACCTCGGCGCGGCTGAGCGGCCGGTCCGAGTCGTTGCGCTTGGCCAGGAGCCCGCCCTGTCCCTTCAACCGGTCGGCCAGGTGTCCGACCGCGAGGGCATAGAGGACCGAGCGGTTCCATTTCATGATGGTCCGGAAGTTCTCGTAGACCAGGAAGGCCGGCCCCCGATACCCGGCGGGCAAGATGATCGATCCTGCGATCTCCGAGGCCGGCAGGCGCCCGCCGTCGCCGCGCCGAACCCCGAGGCGGCTCCACTCCGAGACCGCGCGACGGGTCCCGAGCCCGGTCAGCTCGAGATCGAAGTCCGCGGGCAGCCTTACCTCGCGGCCCCAGGTCTCCTCCTTGCGCCAGCCGATGCTGCTCAGGTAGTTGGCCGCCGAGCCGAAGACATCCGGCAGATTGGTCCAGATGTCGCGGCGGCCGTCGCCGTCGTGATCGACCGCGTAACGTTTGAAGGTCGAGGGAATGAACTGCATGTGGCCCATGGCGCCGGCCCAGGAGCCCTGCATCCTGTCCGGCGCGATATGCCCCTGCTCCAGGATCCGCAGGGCGTCGATGAGCTGGGCCCGGAAGAACTTGCTGCGGCGCTGGTCGTAGGCCAAGGTCGCCAAGGCTTCGATGACCCCGAAGCTGCCCTTGTAATCGCCGAAGTTGCTCTCCAGACCCCAGAAGGCCACGAGGTAGTGAGGCGGCACGCCGTGCTTGCGGTAAACCTGTCCGAGCAGCCGGCCGTGCTTGGACAGGAGCTGGCGGCCGCGCTCGATCCGCTTCTTCGTGGCCCGCCTGTCCATGTAGCCCCAGAAGGTCTGTGTGAACTCGGGCTGCCGCCGGTCCAGTTCGATGATCTTGGGATTCGGCCGCAGTCCGGAGAGCGCCCTGTCAAGCGTCGCCTCGGAGACGCCCTGACGACGGGCTTCGCTGCGCAGCCCCGCGAGAAAATCGTCGAAGCTCTCGCGCGCCGCTGCCGGAAAAGCCGTGGCCACGAGCAGGCAAGAGACGGCCAGCGCGGCAACCACGAGCGCTCGCGGTCGGCCGGTTCGGCAGCGTCCCGAGGGCCGCTGGCAAGCTTCAACAGGGAGCCAGATCACCGATCTCACCTTTGCGTCGACACCGCGGCAAGAAGCGAGGACCCTTCTGCCACAGGTGGTTGCTTCGCGCAATCCGCGGTTTCGGCATCCCCAGAGCCACGGCCCGCGCTTGAGGACGATCCAGGGGGGCCGAAGCGGCCCGAGGCCGTTCCCGGGCAGGCCGGTCGGCGGATCGCCCGGGCAAGTTCCTCTCCCGCGAGGGTTGGAGCCGTTACGGCGTCCCTCCCCCGCTCGCAAGCCCCCTCCGCTGCTCGCAAGCCAAGGGGCGCCAAGCGCCTCAAATCCCGGGGCGGTTTTTCTTCTTCATTACTCCGGAAGCCGCGCGCCTTTACAGTTAACGCAACAAATAATTTTGCATTCTTGTCAATTCATGACTATAAATCTCTCCTTAATGTTTTCATGTTTGATAGTGGTTTCGCAAATAGGGCTTGCAATCATTTGTCTCTATTTGTTTGTTTTCGGGCAGCAGAGGGAGGTAGTCCTATGCGGTTTCCGGTGTTCACCAAGGGGCGCTCGGCACTGCTCCGTTACAAGCGGAACGAAGAGGGCACGGCCATTGTGCTCCTTGGCTTTGCGGTCTTCGTGCTGGTTGGCGCGGCCGGCCTGGCCTTCGACGCCGGGCGCGGCTACATGCTCAACGCCAGGCTGAGCCAGGCCGTGGATGCCGCCGCCCTGGCCGGCGGCCGCTCGCTCAGCCATAGCGACGATAAGGCCCACGAAGAGATCATAAGAAAGTACTTCAAGGCGAACCTGCCTGACGGCTACATGGGCGCCGAGATCCCCGAGCCGACGATCGAGCTGCTCGAGGGTGGCGACGAGATCGAGGTCACCGTCAGGGCCACGGTGCCGACGACCTTGATGCGGGTCCTGGGCAGCGAGAGCATGCAGATCGCCGCCCGCGCCGTGGTCCACAGGCAGGTCAAGGGCCTGGAGGTGGCCCTGGTGCTCGACCACTCCGGCTCGATGGAAAACGACAACAAGATAGACGACCTCAAATCGGCCGTGAACAACGATCTGTTGCCCATCCTCTTCGGCAGGACCAACAACACGGTCCAGAACCTCTACGTCTCGCTGGTGCCCTTCGCCGGCCGGACCAACCTCAAGGGCCAGTTCGACGTCTATCCGGAAAGCCCCGCCCCGAGGGACGCGGACTACGTTTGCCTCGACATCCGCCGGGACGAATTCGCCGAGAACGACGCGCCGCCCAAGAAAGAGAACTTCGAACACTTCTCCCAGGGCCCCTACGCCCCGTACAGGAACCTTAGGAGATACAGGCGAAAGGTCTGTCCGGAGGCTGCGATTATCCCGCTTGTCCAGACCAGGAACACCATCGAGGACGCCGTCACGGCCATGGACCCAGATGACGGCTGCACCCGCTACGACATCGGCGCGGTCTGGGGCTGGCGGACGCTGTCGCCGAAGTGGCAGGGCGTGTGGGAGGACTCCGCCAGCTATCTGCCGCTCGACTACGAGGAGAAAGACATGCAGAAGGCGATCGTCATCATGACCGATGGCAGAAACACGCCGGCTTGCGTGAGGGACGTATCCACGGAGGTAATGAGCGAGGACGACCAGAGGGAAGCGTCCGAGGCGGCTTTCGCCCGGATCTGCGCCGACATGAAAGCCAACGGCATCGTGGTCTACACCGTCACCTTCAGGCTCGACGACGAGGAAACCAACGAACTTTTCGAGAACTGCGCCTCGGGCAAGGATCGTTACTTCCGGCCCAGCAGCGGCGAGAGCCTCAAGGCCGACTTCACCGAGATCGCCAACGACCTTTCGACTCTCAGGCTGAGCCAGTAACGGCTCGGTCACCTAACCCTCGACCGTGGGCCGCGGCAAGCCCTGCCGCGGCCCTTTTTACGCCGAACCCCTTTTTTTGCGTCGAACCGACGGGTGGCTCCGGGTCGCGGGTATGTTGCGGTTATGCTTATCACGCGGCGAGAATTCAGTAAAACTTAGGTCATTACTTAAAAGCCCAATAGCAAAAGCTGTTTATCTATTCTAATATTTATACTATATTTATAGCAGAGGGGCGGATCGGATGGCGGCATGCGCGTCTTGATGACCCAGGGCCTGCGGGGGCGGTCGGTGAGTTTCTGCCGCGATGAGCGGGGTTCCGGCCTGGCCCTGGTCGCCTTCTCGATGCTGACCCTGGCCGCCGTCTCGGGCTTCGCTTTCGATGCCGGCCGCAGCTACCTCATTCAGGCCAAGCTCAGCCAGGCCGTGGATGCGGCTGCCCTGGCCGGCGGCCGGGCCCTGGTGGGCCGGGACAGCGCAGGTTACAGGACCCAGATCTCCAAGTATTTCAAGGCCAACTTCCCGAACGGCTATCTCGGCGTCGCCGTCTCCGAGACCGATCTCGACGTCCGGCTGCAAGGCGATCAGGTCGAGGTGACGGCCTCGGTCGAAGTGCCGGCGACCTTGCTGCGGACGGTCAGTATCGAGAGCTTCACGGTCTCGGCCAGCGCGGCGGTCGACCGCAACGTCCGGGGGCTCGAGATCGCCATGGTCCTCGACAACTCCGGCTCCATGAATGGGCGCAAGCTCAAGGACTTGAAGGCCGCGGCCAGTGCCCTGGTCGAAGTTGTCTCTACCGGCAGAGGCACCGCGGACAACGTCTATGTCTCGCTGGTGCCCTTCACGGCCCGCGCCAACATCAGGGGTCAGGACAAGGTCCACCCGGGCGAGGCTCCGAACACGGACCTGGTCTGCTTCGATGTGCGCCCCGGTCATCACGCGGTGGGCGAGAGCAACCCCCTCGACATGCCTTTCGAGCACTACTCCGGCCCCTTCTCGCCCAGGAAGGACCCCAAGGCCTATCAAGACAAGATCTGCCCCAAGACCGCCGTGCAGCCCCTCACCCGCGACCGCGCCGCGGTCGAGGACGCGATCGCGGACATGAAGGCCAAGGGCTGCACCCGCTACGACCTCGGGATGGCCTGGGGCTGGCGTGTGCTTTCGCCGAGATGGCAGGGGTTCTGGCAGGGGGTGGAGCTCGAGCAGCCCTTCGACTATGGCGCGCAAGGCCTGGACAAGGCGGTCATCATCATGACCGACGGCGAGAACACGCCTAAGGACTGCGCCCTGGACCTGGAAAGCAAGCAGGAAACCGAAGCGATGTTCGTCGAGGCCTGCGACGGGATGAGGGCCGAGGGCATCCTCGTCTACACCATAACCTTTCAGGTCGAAGACGAAGCGACCAACGCGATCTTCGAGAGTTGCGCGTCGAGCGCCGCCCAGGCCTTCCGCTCGCCGAGCGGCGCCGAACTGATCTTGGCCTTCGAGCAGATCGCCAACGACCTCTCGACCCTGCGACTGGTGCGCTAGCCCCCCGTCGGGCCCCGTCGGGCCCCCGTCGGGCCAGGTGCGTCGTCGGGCCAGGTGCACGGCTTCGCCCAGGCCGGAAAAGCTCTCGGGCGACGCTTACCTGATATGCCGCAGGCAAGAGCGACGGCTGGGTCGCATAGTGGACACAGGCGGAGCCGAGCGCTTCTCTTCGCGATTAATTTTCTTTTTCAATGGAATAAGCCGACTCCTTATTTGGTTAATGGAACGTTGGTACGCGATGTGCCTCGGCGTGTGCCGTGGTCTTGGTCACAAGGATGCGACTGCCGCGCCCAGGATTCGATGCTATATTAATCGTTAAAGCGGGCGCTTCGCCCGCCCTTTCGCCATGCACAAAAGAAAGGATTTGTCTCTTGGCTACGATGGTTCGAACAGCCTTCCTTTTGCGCAAGTCCGAGGCTCTGGAGACGAAGGCCTGGGCCGTGGGCGCCCTCGCCTTGGCGCTCCTGCTGCCGGTAAGCCCGAAGGCGCAGGAAGGTGCGGAAGACAAGGCCTACCTCGAAGGTCGTCTGAGCAAGATCCTGGAGTTCGAGCGGACCGGCGCCGAGATCCCCTGGAGCAATCCCAAGACGGGGAACAGCGGCAACATACAGTTGAAGCGGACCTATTTCCTGAATCCAAATTCGCCCTGCCGGGACTACGTTCGGAGCATCGATACCGAAGGAGGCGAGCCGGAGACGGTCCGCGGGACCGGGTGTCGCGAGGCCGACGGCCGCTGGAAGCTGACCGAGGACGCCGAGCCGAAGCGCACCGTCAAGCGCGGCCCGGCGGAGAAGGAGAAGAAGACCGCCGCGGCCACGCCGGGTGGCGGGGGTGCCCCGAGCGCAAAGGCTCCCGCCGGTGCCGACGGCGCGCCGGCACGGCCGGAAGGCGCGAAAGCCGCGGCGACGGCCGCGAAACCGGCCGCTGCCGACAAGGCGCCTGCGGCCCCGGCCAAGGCAGTGCCCAAGGCGCCACCGCCGCCGCCGAAGATCTCGGCACGGGTTCCCGCCCCGCTGCCGGAATGGGAGGCAGCCAGCGACAATGCCTACTAGCTACGAGGCCGACGCCGGCGCTTTGTCGCCCTTCCCCGGTAGGGACCCGAGGGACCTGGCGCCCGGGTCCGACGTCGACGGTTTCCAGATACTTGGAATCCTGGGCCGCGGCCTCTATGGCGTCACCTATCTGGCAAAGGAAGCGACCCAGGGCGCGAAGGCGGCGATCAAGCTCTTTCAGCCGGATCCCGGAAGCTTGAAGCCGCTGGCCGCAGATGACGATCCCGGGGCGTCGGCCCTGGCCGCCTTTCGTCGCGAGGCGGCGATCCTCGGGCGCCTGGACCACCCCAACATCGCCCGCTGCCGCGACTTTCACGACAGCCGCGAGCGCCCCTACATCGTACTCGAGCCCGAAGAAGGGCACAGCCTGGCGGCGGCCCTGCTCGCCGTGCCCGAGGCCTTCAACGAGGACCGCCTTCACCGCATCCTCATGCCCCTGCTCGATGCCCTGACGCATCTGCATGCCAAGGCCATCCTGCACCGGGACATCAAACCGTCGAACATCCACCTGCGCCCGGACGGCAGTCCGGTCCTGCTCGACTTCGGGGCCGCCGGCGAGCTCATGGACTCCGACGGCAAGGCTGACGCCTTCAGCTACCTGACGCCTGGCTTCGCGGCGCCGGAGCAGTACCAGGACGCCGGGCCCGAAGGGCCCTGGACGGACATCTACGGCCTGGCCGCCGTGGCCTACCGGGCAGTGACCGGCAAGATGCCGCCCGACGCCCGGGATCGCCTGAAGGGCGCCAAGATGCTGCCGGCCCGGAAGCTCGGAGCCAGCCGGGCGTCGCCGGCCTTCTTGGCCGCGGTCGACTGGGGTCTTGCCCTGGCCCCGAACAAGCGGCCCCAAAGCGCGCAGGATTGGGCCAAGGCGCTGGTGGCGGCGGCTGGCCAGCCGGCCGATCAGAGCAAGCCGCAGGCCACCGCGCAGCCCGAGCCGGTGGAAGCGCCCGAGGCAGGCAAGCTTGACGACGGCAAGCCTGACGACGTCCCGCCGACTCAAAGAATCAAGCGCGCGCCGGGGACGGCGGAGACCTTCTATGTCGAGAACCTGCGCGGCCAAGTCACGGCATCCGGCGCAGCGCGGCGCAGGACCCGCCGCACGCCGGTCGGCCTGATCTTGGGCATCCTGTTCATTCTCGGACTGACCGGCGGTGGCTGGGCCTACTGGCAGTGGACGGTTCTGCAGAACAAGACCGAATGGACGGTCGATCCCGCTGGCCAGGGCGATACCACGACCATCGAAGCCGCCCTCACCCAGGCGAAGGACGGATCGACGATCCGGATCCAGCCCGGCACCTATGAGGAAAGCCTTGTCCTGACCCGCCCGATGACAATCCAGGCGGTCTCCGCGGACCCCGCCGACACGGTGATCGCGCCGAGCAGCGGCGCCTGCCTGACCGCGACCGCCGAGGCCGGCAAGCTACAGGGCCTGACGCTCCGAAAGGCGGCGGGCGGCGGTGGCGAAGGCTGCGTCCTTCTGGTCGGCAGCGATCTGACCCTGTCCAACAGCGTGATCGAGTCCGAGGGCACGCCTGCCGTGATCCTGCACAGCGGCGGCGCCGCGACCTTGCAGGATCTCGAGATCAAGGTACTGGGAGGGGTGCCCGCCATCATCGTGTCCAACGGCGCGCGCACCCGCCTGTCGGACAGCAGCATCTCCGGCGAGGTGGCCTTCGGTCTGCTCGTGCGCAGAGGGGCCGAACCCGAGGTCATCGGCAACGAGATCAGAGGCACCACGCGCGCCGGCATGATCGTCGAGGCCGGCGCCGGGGGGCGCTACGAAGGCAACCAGATCCTGGAGAACGGCGGCAGCGGCATCGTGATCCGCGGCGGCTCACGGCCGGTCCTCGCGAAGAACCGAATCGAAGCCAACGGCGAGGCCGGCGTCTTCATCGACGAAGGCGCGCGGGGCGAGCTCGACAGCAACATCGTGGCCCGGAACAAGGGATCCGGGATCATCATCGCCGGCGGCGCAAGCCCCCAGCTCCGCAACAACCAGGTCGAGGGCAACGAAGAGCACGGCGTCCTGCTCCTGGAGCGCGCCGGTGGCCGGCTCGAAGGGAACCGGGTCAAGTCCAACAAGGGTCATGGCCTGGCGATCAGCATCGAGGCGTCACCGGATCTCGTCGAGAACGAGGTCGCCGAAAACGCCAAGGACCAGGTCAAGAAGGGCAAGGTAGAGGCAGAGGCGAAATGAAGACGGTGGTCGTCGGGCGCAGCCCCTATGCCGACGTGGTCCTGGCCGATTCCTCGGTCGCGCGCCGTCACGTCGAGGTGGTGGTCACCGACGACGGCCGCTATTTCCTCACCGACTGCGCCACCGAAACCGGCTGCTGGCGCCAGGTCGGATCGGACCAGGGCCGCGATCGCTGGGAGAAGGTGCGCCAGGGCTTCGTCTCGGCGGACGATGTGCTTCGTCTCGGCGACCATCGCTGCACCCTCAAGGACCTGCTGCGCGACGTCGACCTTCGCGATCCCGCCGAAGCCGGCGCAGGCGGCGGAGGCCGCGGCGGCGACCTGGGCGGGGGCGCGGGCGGTGCCGGCGGCGCCGACCGGCGAATCGAGAGCCTGCGCGGTCGGGTCGAACGCGATCCCGTGACCGGCGAGATCATTCCGAAGAGGCTTTAGGCATGGCGGAGTCCGTTCTACCCCACGACCTAGACAGGGAGCTGCCGCGGCAGCACTACAGCCGCAGCATCTTCTCGCACCTGCTGATCCTGTTCGGCGCCCTCATAGCCGGACTGATGACGATTCTCCTGTTTCACAACATCCTGCCCGACACTGCGGCGGAGATCCTCATCGACCGCGACCGGGACAGCTATCCCTTCACCGTCCAGAACGTGATGTGGATCGTCTTCTTCCTCGGCCTCGGCGAGCTGGTGGTTCGGGTTCGCGACGCGGTCGCGGAACGGGCCCAGGTCCACGAGGGCTACCTTCCCGAGGACGAGCGGACCATCCTCCAGACACCGGAGCTGCGCCAGATCTACAACCAGGCCCGCCTGCTGTGCGGGCCCGGCGGCGTGGCCGAAGGCCGCTTCCTGCCGCGCCTGATTCAGCGGGTCGTCCTGCAGTTCCAGACCAGCCGGTCGATCGACCAGGCGAACTCCCTGCTGAACTCCAGCCTCGAGCTCTGCCTGCACGAGATCGACCTGCGCTACAACATGGTCCGCTACGTGGTCTGGGTGATCCCGACCCTCGGCTTCATCGGCACCGTGGTCGGCATCTCCCTTGCCCTGGCCTACGCCGGTTCGGTCGACCTTCAGGACCCGACCCTGCTGGCCGAGCTCACCAAGCGCCTGGGGGTCGCCTTCAACACCACCCTGCTCGCGCTCTTCATGTCGGCGATCCTGGTCCTGGTCCAGCACGTGGTGCAGGCGCACGAGGAACGGGCGCTGAACCTGGCCGGCCAGTACTGCCTCGACAACCTGATCAACCGCCTCTACGAGGAGTGACCGGCCATGATGTCGCGCCAGAGGCGGAACCTCGAGGTCATCAGCATTTCGGCGCTGGACCTCTTCGCCTCGGCTCTGGGCGTCTTCATCCTGATGTCGATCGTCCTCTTCCCCTACTACCTCAGGCAGCCCTCGACCGAAAAGGACCTGCACGGTGCCCGCGCCGACCAGGCCGCGGCCGGCGTTTCGCTCGCCGATGCCCAGCAGATCGCGAGCGAGGCCGAGGACGCCATGGCCGAGGCCGAGGCCCGGCGCAGCAAGGCCCAGGACGAGCTGCAGCGGGCCGAAGCCTCCCTGGCCGAGGCCGAGCTGGTCAGGGCGACCGCCGCCCGCCGGGTCAAGAAGGAGCCGGAGCGGAAGGCCGCCGACGACGAGGAGAAAGGGCGCATCAACGTCGGCGACCTGGACATCGTCTTCGTCCTGGACACCACCAGCAGCATGAAGCGGGAGATCAAGGACGTTCAGGTCAGCCTCTTGGGCATCATCCGAGTGCTGGAACGCCTCGCGCCGAGCCTCAACGTCGGGTTCGTCGCCTACCGGGATACCACCGACGCCTACTTGACGCGCACCTTCCCGCTGGCGCCGATGACGGCGAGCAACATGAAGCGCATCCAGGTCTTCGTCGAGCGCCTGCGGGCGAGCGGCGGCGGCGACGTGCCCGAAGCCGTCGACGACGCGTTGAGCGTGGCGAGGAACATGCCCTGGCGCTCGACCGCGCTCGGCTGGATCATCGTGGTGGGCGACGCGCCGGCGCACTATCGCGATACCAACAAGACCTACAACATCGCGCGGAACTTCCACCACTACGCGCCGACGGGCCTGATTCAGCGCCGGGTCTCCGCGATCTATACGGGTTCTCGCGGGCGACGGAACACCCGCAAGTTCTTTCAATCCCTGGCGCGGGCCGGCGGCGGTGATTTCGTAGACCACCAGGGCCGGATCACCGAAAGCGTCCTGCTGTCCATCCTGACACAGGCCCCCTCGTCGTCATGAGGCTTTCCGGAAGGCAGACGACATGAGCGACTATCACAATCGCCTGAACGCGGATCTCGAGACCGGCTGGTGCCTGGAGGGCAGCGACGGGGACGACAACAGGGTCCGCCTGCTGATCGGCGACACCCAGCTCGGCCGCGCGACCCTGGGCCTGACCCTCGGTCGCCATGGCGCGCTCTGCGACCTGGTGGTCGAAGACCCCACCGTCTCGCGCCGGCACCTGCGGATCGGCCGCGGCAGCGAAGGGCTTTTCGCCGAGGATACGAATTCCCTGAACGGCACCCTGCTCGACGGCGCCCGACTGCGCCCCTTCGAGCCGGTCAAGCTCTACGAAGGCGCTCAGCTGACCCTCGGCGCCACGATCCTGACCTTGAGCCGGGTTGCCGAATCGGCCCTGGCCTGAGAGGACGAGCACGCCATGCAGCGGCCATCGCGTGAGACCTCGATCTTCAACATGTCGGCTCTCGACCTGCTGGCCATGGCGACCGGCACCTTCGTGCTGATCGTGGTGATCCTCCTGCCCTACTACCGCAAGGAGTTCGACGCCCACGCCGAGATCCTCGACCTCAAGGCCGCGACCGAAACCCAGAGCGCGGAGGCCGAGGAGATCCTGCAGGCCGCCGTCGCCGAAAGCAGGGCGGCCGCGCAGCTCCAGGCCGAGGCCGATCAGACCCTCAACGCCGCGGCCGACGCCCGTGCCGCCGCCGCCTCGCTGGTCCAGGAGGCCGACCAGCTCGATGCACAGGGCGGCAAGACGGAAAAGAAGGCGGAAAAGAAGAAGGCGACCCTGATTCCCAAGACCATCGAGAAGCTCGACCTGATCATCGTGATCGACACCACCTCCAGCATGGTGGAGACCTTGAGGGATCTGCGCCAGTCGATCGGCGGCCTGATCCGAATCCTCGAGCGCCTGGTGCCGTCCTTGCGGATCGGCATCGTGGCCTATCGGGACCACGATATGGGGGGGCGGGTCACGAACAGCCTGCAGCCGACCTCGACCGAGCTCCAAGCCCGGACAATCTACGAGTATGTCAGCCGCCTGAAGCCCGCCGAGCGCGGCGGCCCGACCCCGCGGGAAGCCGTCTACACCGGCCTGAACCGCGCCGTCGCGATGTCGCTGCGGCCCGATGCGCAGCAGACCATCATCCTGGTGGGCGACGCCGGCCCGCATCACGACAAGGAAAGATCCACCCTGGCGCTCGTGAAGCGCTTCGTCGACAGCGGCCCGAACCGCAGCGTCAGCGCGCACTTCGTCGAGACCCGTTCCTACCTGTCGTTCGGAAGCGGCGACAAGGAATACTACAAAAGGCTGGCCCAGATCGGCGGCGGGGAGTTCAGCGACCAGCAGGGCAGCATGATCGAGAAGGTGCTCCTGGCAGTCCTGCAGGAGTGACACGCTTCAGCTCCGACGGACGCTTCCAGCATTTCTCTCCGGCCTTCCTTTGCTCGCGATGGTTTTCATGCGTGCCACCGAGAGGCCGATCTGTGAACCAAAGGGCGAACGAAGCTCTCCAGGCCTCGAAGCGACGCAGGTCCGCCTCGATCACGAAGGGATGGCCTCAGCCTAAGGTTCGGAGCTTGAAGGCTTGGGCTGGCAAGTGGGGCCTTGAATGTGCCCCACTGCCGCCACCCAGCAGACTTTTCAGGCTTTTTCGCCGTCAGCAATCAATAAGACCCGGCACCACCGCCACCGCTAGGGGCCTGGCCGCCGCCAGCAGACCCGGCGGCCGCGCCGGCCGGCGTGTCGGAGTCAAGCAGGCTGCCCGGCGGCTTCTGGCCCGGAGGCAGCGTGTCCGGATTGACCCAAGATCCTCCCGAAGCCCCGGGGGCCGTGGACCCGAGGTTCTGGGGCAAGGGGATGATCCGGGTGTAGTTGTCCCCGTACTGGACCAGAACGGGCTGCCCATCCTTGATCGCCTGCTCGTCGTCGTCACGATTCTGCACCAGGGTCACGACCCTCCCGTCGTCCATGCGGACGACGTACTCGTAGCCCTGCCGATCATTGAATGTGCTCTCGGCAAGATAACCGGCGCCTGCACCGACGAGGGCGCCGAGCACGGTGATTGGGCCGCTCCCCCCGGTCAGGCCGTAGCCGGTCGCACCACCGGCCGCGCCGCCAGCCAGGGCGCCGACCGGGCCGGTCTCGCCCTCGATCTCGACCTCTCGGGAAGAGATTACCGTCCCTTCCGCGGTCGAAAGGACCTTTCCGACATCTCCCGCTTCGTAGGTGCCGGAGCCCGAAGTGCCGCAGGCAGCAAGGAACAGCGAAACGAATAGAACGGCGGAAACCCGTCGCATGGCCTCGCATCTCCATCCAAATTCAGCTGCGTTAACTATATAGCGTCTTGACGGCCTCCACCAGCGGAACCGCTCGCCGCAAGACCGGACTCAAACCGCCAAGTCACAGTATAATTTCATATACTATAACTGCTTCTGATCAAAACTTCATCTGCTTTATGAAAATTCGCCGCAGACTGCTCACGCCGGATTGAACTTGGTCACGGCCCTGAAAACCTTGTTCGATAAGGCGGCACCGCGGCCGACCGCGATGATGGGCCAGAACTGCACCGGCCATCATTTCCTCCTTGCCCGCCGCGGCGATCCTCCGCAAGCTTGCCTGGGAGGCGAGAATGAAAGTCCTTGTGCTTGGCGCCGCTGCAGGCGGCGGGTTTCCTCAATGGAACTGCAACAGCGCGCTTTGCCGGCGGGTCCGCGCGGGCGACCCGGCCGCCAAGCCGCGCAGCCAGTCCTCGATCGCGGTCTCGGCCGACGGCCGCGGTTGGGTGGTGTTCAACGCCTCCCCCGACCTGCGCCAGCAGTTCAACGACAACCCGCCGCTGCACCCCAAGGAAGGCCTCAGGCATACGCCCCTGGGCGCGGTGGTCCTGACCAACGCCGACGTCGACCACGTCGCGGGACTTCTGACCCTGCGTGAGCGGCAGGCCTTCGCCCTCTACGCCAGCGGCCGGGTGCAGGACGCCCTGGCCGCCAACCCGATCTTCAATGTCCTGCACCCCGACTTCGTGGCCCGGCGGGCTCTGGAGCTGGACGAGGCGACGCCGATTCGGAATGGTGGTGACGACGACCTCGGGCTGACGGTAACGCCCTTCGCGGTTCCCGGGAAAGTGGCGCTCTACCTGGAAGACCAGGCGGCCGGTCCCGACTTCGGTACCCGGGAGGGCGACACCATCGGCCTCAGGATCGAGGCCCCCGGACAGGGAAGCGGCTTCTATTACATCCCCGGCTGTGCCGCCGTCGACGGTCCCCTGGCACAACGCCTTCAGGGCGCGCCGCTGGTGTTCTTCGACGGTACGCTGTACCGCGACGACGAAATGATCGAGGCCGGCCTCGGCAGCAAGACCGGAGCACGTATGGGCCACGTCAGCATCTCCGGCCCCGAGGGCTCGCTGGCCGCCTTCGAGGGACTCGGCGTCCGACGCCGCATCTATATCCACATCAACAACAGCAACCCGGTTCTCCTGGAAGACTCCGAGGCGCGCCGGGCCGTGGAGGCCGCAGGCTGGGAGGTGGCCTACGACGGACAGGAGATCGAGCTGTGAGTGACCTGCTCAGCCCCGCGCAGCTGGAGGCCCGGCTGCGGGAGATCGGCGCCACCCGCTATCACAACCTGCACCCCTTCCACAGGCTCCTGCATGCCGGCGAGCTGACCAAGGCCCAGGTACAGGCCTGGGCCCTCAACCGCTACTGCTACCAGGCCACCATCCCGGTCAAGGACGCGACTCTGATCGCCCGCCTGGACGACCCCGAGCTTCGGCGGGTCTGGCGCCAGCGCCTGGTCGATCATGACGGCGACGCGCCGGGGACCGGCGGCATCGCCCGCTGGCTCGCCCTGACCGAGGGCCTCGGTCTCGACGCCGGCTACGTGCGATCGCAGGAAGGCGCCCTCCCCGCCACCCGCTTCGCCGTCCAGGCCTATGTCGCCTTCGTCCGCGAGCGCAGCATCCTTGAGGCCATCGCCTCCTCCCTCACCGAGCTCTTCTCGCCGACCATCATCGCCGAGCGGGTTGCTGGCATGCTCGCCGGCTACGACTTCGTCAGCGAGGAGACGCTGGCCTACTTCAATGCCCGCCTGACCCAGGCGCCGCGGGACGCGGACTTCGCCCTGGCCTACGTGCTCGAGCGGGCCCGCACTCCGGAGCGGCAGAGCGCCGCGATCCGCGCCCTGGAGTTCAAGTGCAGCGTCCTTTGGGCCCAACTCGACGCGCTCCATCACGCCTACGTGTCGCCGGGACACATCCCGCCCGGCGCCTTCGTGCCCGAAGAGGCCTAAGGCTTCGGCTCGAAGGAGAACTGCTGGCCGCCGACGCTGGCTTCGAACATCAGGCCGCCGACCGCCAAGGTGAAGACCGCGAAGCCGCCGCCGAAATCCAGGGAGTCGGACGCGCTGTTCTCCAAGGCCACCGCCGAGATGTCCGCCGCAAGCTCGAAGTTCCCGGCCTTGAAACGCTCCAGCGCCTCCTTGTCCTTGAAGAAGACGATTTCCCTGAAGGTCTGGCCGCCGGCCTGCAAGCCGAAAGTGACCTGGGTGACCGAGCTGGCGCCGATCACCTTGCCCTGCTCGTAGACCGTGCCGTCGCCGTGGGCGCCGCCCAGGACCAGACCGCCTTTGACGATCTCGGGGAAGACGGCGTAGCCGTAAGACCTGGCGAAGAAGACCTCCAGGCGCGGGTTGGCTCTCTTGAAGTCGGCGACGGCTTCCTCCGCCTGCCGCAGCGATTCGGGATCCCAACCGGCGGCGGCGGGGCCGCTCCAAACCCCGATGACCAGGCAAAGCCCGAGGAAGCTCTGCGTGATGAAGCGGCTCATATTCAGCACTCCTCTGGATTCGACACTCTGGCTCGCCTCCGCGGCGCGAGGTTATCAGACCCGCCCATCGCCGCTCTAGCCAAGGGTCAGGCGCAACGCCTGGAATTGCAAGCGATTCCGGGCGTTTCCACGCGCGTTTCCTTGTCACATCGATCCCACAAGTCGGTCACAGGCGAGCCCTTATCCTCGCCCGCGATGGAGAAAGAGGTGGTCTCGCCGATACAAAACCAAGCTTCAACTTGGCTGGAATAACAACGATCTAGCGCTTGTCCATTTGGTGGGATCCGAACAATGAAACCTGTCGCGCGAACCCTCATGCCGTGGCTCGGCGCACTTCTGCTCGCCGGTTGCGGCGTGCAGCTCGAGGTCGCAGAAGAAGCCGAGCCGAAGGGCACGGAATTCAGCAAGAGCCTCTATGAAGGCTATCTGCAGCTCTCCAGGGACGAATACGCGGAAGGTGACTACCGCGACTCCGACACCTTTGCCGAGAGGGCGATCACGGCCGCCGACGGCGCGGCGCCCCCGCCTGAGAGCCTCGAATCCCGAAGCCTGCCAGCCAACGCGGTGAGTCTGCTGGCCGAGGCGCGCGACCGGCTCCTGGCCCTGCTCCGGGAAGGCGGCGTCGAGCGTCTGCCGAAGGAGGCGGCCAAAGCACAGATCAAGTTCGAATGCTGGATGCAGGAGCAGGAGGAGAACCGTCAGCCCGACGACATCGCTGCCTGTCGCAGCGACTTCTTCGAAGCCGCGGCCTATCTCGAGACCGAGCTTGCCCCCAGGGCGGTCGCGGCAGCCGAGGCGCCGCCTCAGACGGCGAAGATCGAGACCGTGCCCG
>JAKSBE010000297.1 GCA_022361275.1 Kiloniellales bacterium | reverse complement strand
TGTAAAAGTATGCACTTGATCTGACGGTCGCCCGTCGGCGGGTGGGCTTGTCCGACGGGTCGATGGTGTTAACGCTCATGCGGCCGGCAGCAACTTGTCCTTCGCCATCGGCAGTGTGTCAATGAAGGTCTGCATTGGGGTCTTGCCGAAGCACCAGCGCCCCTGGTGCGTGCGCACCTCGTTATAGTCCTTGAGCCAGGCATCGAGATCGGCCTGCAGCTCTTCGATGCTGCGGTAGAGCTTCTTGCGGAAGGCGACCCGATAGAACTCGTCCAGGACCGTCTTGTGGAAGCGCTCACAGATACCGTTGGTCTGCGGGCTCTTGGTCTTGGTGCGTGTATGATCGATGTCCTCGACCGCGAGATAGAGCTCATACTCGTGGTGCTCGGGATTGCCGCAATACTCCGTGCCCCGGTCGGTCAGCATCCGGCAGAGGGGAATCTCGTGCTCGTCGTAGAACGGCAACACCCGGTCATTCAGGAGATCGGCCGCCGTGATCGCTGTCTTGCGATCATAGAGCTTGGCAAAGGCCACCTTGGCATAGGTGTCGATGAAGCTCTGCTGGTAGATCCGTCCCACCCCCTTGAGCGTGCCGACATAGAAGGTGTCCTGGGCACCGCAGTAGCCGGGGCACTCGCTCTCGAACTCGCCGCGCGCCTGTTTGTCGGCCTTGGCCTTCTCCAAGGCGGCGACCTGCGCCTCGGTCAGCACAAGGCCCTCCTGGGCCGCCCTGGCCTCCAGCGCCTTGAGCCGTTTCTTCGTATTCTCCAGGTCGTGGCGCTGCCACACCCCGCGTACCCCGAACGGCGAGATCATCAGGCCGTGCTTGCGCAGCTCGTTCGAGACCCGGACCTGGCCCCAGGTCGGCTGCTCGACCGCCAGTTCCACCACCGCCGCCTCGATCTCTGGCGCCACCCGGTTCTTCGGGTTCGGCTTCTGCCGGCTGATCTCCTGCAAGGCCAACTCGCCGCCGGTCTCGTAAAGCTCCTTGAAGCGGTAAAAGCTGTCCCGGCTATACCCCATGATCTTGCACGCCCGGCTCACGTTACCGAGCTGCTTGGCCAGCTCCAACAGGCCAACCTTGTTGCGGATCACCTTCTGGTCCTTCGTCATCGTGGGCTCCTCTCAGGTCGCCGTCCCCGGGGCGGGGAAATTGCCCCGCCCCGGGGACCCTCAGCCCACCGCTTTCAGCCAATTCGTCAGATT
>JAKSBE010000418.1 GCA_022361275.1 Kiloniellales bacterium | reverse complement strand
GGTCGAGGTCGTCCACACCCTGAAGCAGGTGGTGTGCGTGAAGGGCTGACGGGCCGGCGCCGGGGTCAGCGCTGCCACTTGATCTGGAACTCCAGCTCCTCGGCGCCGTCCTCGCGCGCGTGCTCGATGTTGAAGACGGCGTGGTCGGGCTTGGCGGTCACGATCAACACGCCTTAGTATAACGCGCGATCTTTATGGTTTTGTGATCGGCCCGGAGCGGATCTCAGAACGGGTAGTCCGACAGGACGTCTTCGAGGGCGGTGGCTTCGATGCCGAGGTCGGCCAGCGACAGGGCGCCTTCGGCGACCAGGTTGTCCTGCTTCATCAGCGTCACCTGCGCGCGCGTCAGGGGCGGTGCCGGCAGCATGGACGCCAGGACCGCCAGGACCTGCCAGACCGGAAAGGGCAAGGGCAGCAGGAGACGCCGCCGCCCGCTGCGCGCCAGGACCAGCTCGACGAGGGCGCGGTAGCTGTAGACCTCCGGGCCGCCGAGCTCGTAGGTCTTCCCCGCCGCCTCGGGCTGGGTCAGCGCCCGGCGCACGGCCTCGGCGACGTCACCCACGTAGACCGGTTGCAGCCGGGTCTGGCCGCGCCCGAAGAGCGGCAGCAGGGGCGTACGCGACGCGATGCCGGCCAGGGCGTTCAGGAAGCTGTCCTCCGGTCCGAAGAGGACGCCGGGACGCAGGATCGTGGCGCGCGGAAAGACGTCCGCCACCAGCAGCTCGCCCTTGGCCCGCGCCCGGACGTAGCGCGATTCCGACCGCAGGTCCGCACCGATGCCGGAGACGTGGACCAGGCGGTCGACGCCCTGGGCCGCGGCCTGATGCGCCAGGTTCAGCGCGCCGAGCTCGTGGACCGCCTCGAAGGTCTCGGCGCCTTTCTCGACATAAAGGCCGACGGCGTTGACGACCGCCTCGGATCCCTCGACGGCGAGGGCCACGGAGGTCTCGTCGCGCAGGTCCGCGTAGACCGGCCGGCCGCCGCTCGCGGCCCTGCCGGGATGTCGGACCGCGACGCGGACGGTGACGCCCTCGGCCAGGAGCCGCTCGACGATCTCACGGCCGAGGAAGCCCGAGCCGCCGAACACGGTCACGCGACCGAGCTGGGATTGCGCTGTCATGCCTTCGCTCCCTCCGGATCGATCCTACACGGCCGCGGCGGCGCCGTTGAGCCCGTCCGGTGCCTCGGCTGGAGCGGCCCGCGTTCATTCGGCCGCAGGCTTCTCTAACTATATGAAATAGATCAAATTATCGGCGGCTAATTGATTCCAATTAGCCGCAGTTTGATCTAAGATCGCACCGCGTCGAAGCGGGACCATTCTAAGACAGCGCGGGAGGAAGGGCATGGCGAAGACGGCGTTCATCGGCCTGGGGGTCATGGGCTACCCCATGGCCGGGCACCTGAAGAAGGGCGGCCACGAGGTCGCGGTCTACAACCGCACCACCGCCAAGGCGGAGCGCTGGGCCAAGGAGTACGGCGGCAGCTACGCGCCGACGCCGCGCGAGGCGGCCGAAGGCGCCGACTTCGTCTTCACCTGCGTCGGCAACGACGACGACCTGCGCGCCGTGGTCCTGGGCGAGGACGGCGCCTTCGCCGGCATGGCCGAGGGCGCGGTCCTGGTCGACAACACCACCGCCTCGGCCGAGGTCGCGCGGGCGCTGGCGACGCGCGGCGCCGAGGGCGGCATCGGCGTGATCGACGCGCCGGTCTCCGGCGGCCAGGCCGGGGCCGAGAACGGCGCGCTCACCGTGATGTGCGGCGGCGCGGCCGCGACCTTCGCGAAGGCCGCGCCGGTGATCGACTGCTTCGCCCGGGCCTGCATCCTCATGGGGCCCTCGGGATCCGGCCAGCTGACCAAGATGGTCAACCAGATCTGCATCGCCGGCCTGCTCCAGGGCCTCGCCGAGGGCATGAACTTCGGCCAGAAGGCCGGGCTCGACATGGACAAGGTCATCGAGGTGATCTCCCAGGGCGCGGCGCAGTCCTGGCAGATGGACAACCGCGCCGCGACCATGTGCGCCGGCAAGTTCGACTTCGGCTTCGCGGTCGACTGGATGCGCAAGGACCTCGG
The DNA here is from genome assembly GCA_022361275.1 of Kiloniellales bacterium. GTDB lineage: Bacteria > Pseudomonadota > Alphaproteobacteria > Kiloniellales > JAKSBE01 > JAKSBE01. The sequence goes on along the minus strand of JAKSBE010000418.1, from coordinate 541 downwards.
GATGGCGATCGAGGAGGCGTCGCGCGTCGGCGCGCCGCTCCCGATCACCGAAGAGGTCGACGCCCGCTACGCCGAGGTGCAGCGGCGCGGCGGCGGACGGTTCGACACGTCGAGCCTGATCCTCGCGCTGCGTGAGCCGGACGACGACGGCAGCTGATCGGTGCCGGGCGCGACGGCGGACCTAGCGCCGGCGTAGGGCGCCGACCGCGACGAGCCCCGCACCGAAGAGCAGCGCCGCGCCGGGCTCCGGGATCGGGTCGGAGGGCGTCCCCCGGTCGTTCACCGCGATCGTGATCGTGTCGAACGACTCGGTGAGACGGGGCAGGGTCCGATCCCAGTAGACGATCGTGTCGAGCTGGGACTCGGTGGTCCCGGCGTGGATGACGGTCGTGCCGGCGCCGGTCACCTGGAACGTGATGCGGGCGTGGGCGTCGCCGTTGCCGACGAGATCCCCGTCCACGCCGACGTCGAGCGAGCCGTCCGCCGCGGTCGGGTCCAGCGTGATCGCCTGCATGAAGGCGACCTGGACACCGGGCACCGG
>JAKSBE010000358.1 GCA_022361275.1 Kiloniellales bacterium | reverse complement strand
GTCAACTTCATCGACGTCTACTGCCGCAGCGGGTGCTTCGACCTGGTGACGCCGCCGGGCGCGCTGGGCATGGAGGCCGCCGGCGTGGTCATCGACGTCGGCCCGGGCGTGCGCCACCTCTTGCCGGGACAGCGGGTCGCCTACGCCTGCCCGCCGGTCGGCGCCTATGCGACCCGGCGCACGATGGACGCGGCCCTGGTCGTGCCCCTGCCCGACGGCATCGACGACGAGACCGCGGCGGCCGGCCTGCTCAAGGGCATGACCGCGGAGTTCCTGCTGCACCGGGTCCATCCGCTCCGGCGCGGCGAGACGGTCCTGGTCTACGCCCCGGCCGGCGGCGTCGGCCGGCTGCTCTGCCAGTGGGCGAAGCACCTGGGCGCGACGGTCATCGGCGCGACCTCGAGCGAGGCCAAGGCGCGGATCGCCCGGGCCGCCGGCGCCGACCACGTCATCCTGCCGGGCGCGGAGAGCCTGGAGGCGCAGGTCCGCGCGCTGACCGGCGGGCGCGGCGCCGAGGTGATCTACGACGCGGTCGGCCGGGACAGCTTCGCCCACTCCGTCGCGGCGCTGGCCGACTGCGGGCACCTGGTCAGCTTCGGCCAGGCCTCGGGCCCGATCGGCGCCTGGGACATCGGGTCCCTGGCCTCCAGCTCGGCGACGGTCTCGCGGCCGAACTTCGGCCACTACACCGACACGCCCGAGAAGGTCGCGGCGATCACCGGGCGGCTCTTCGAGGCGATCGAGCGGCGCATCCTCTCGGTCGAGATCGGCCGCCGCTATCCCCTGCGCGAGGCGGCGGCGGCGCATCGCGCCCTGGAAGGCCGCGAGACCACCGCCTCGACCCTTCTCATTCCGGAAGAGGAGTCGCCATGAAGCTGGCCGCCTTCGATTGGCCGGGCGGCCGGCGTTGGCATCGGCTTCACGCCGCCGAAACACCTGCGGCCCGGCGACCGGGTCCGGGCGCGGGTTTAGGGAGAGCGGTGTCACTGGCATTGACATCTCTGGGCCCGACGCCATGACCGACATCCGGCTCGGCAGTATGGTCATGGAGGACGCGGGCGAAGGTCCGCCGGTGGTCATGGTCCACGGCCTTGGCGGCAGCTCGAACAGCTTCCAGACCCTGATGTCGGCGCTGGAGGGGTATCGCGTGTTGCGCCCGGACCTGCCGGGGGCCGGACGCTCGGCGCTCAGGCCCGGACGGCCCGGGCTCGACGGCCTGGCCGCCGCACTGCGGGACGGCCTTCGCGCCGCCGGCGTCACGCGGGCGCACTTCGTCGGCCACTCCATGGGCACGCTGATCTGCCAGTATCTGGCGGCCGGGACGCCGGCGCTCGTCGGCAGCCTGACCCTCTTCGGCGCTATCCTGGAGCCGCCGGCCACGGCGCGGCAGGCCCTGAAGGAGCGCGCCGCCGCGGTCCGGACCGGGGGCATGGCAGGGATCGCGGACGCGGTCTCGACCGGCAGCGTCTCGGCCGAGTCCCGGGCCGCGAATCCCGTGACCGCGGCCTTCGTGCGCGAAAGCCTGCAGCAGCAGGACCCGTCGGGCTATGCTGCCCACTGCGAGGCGCTGAGCGCCGCGGCGGCCGCGGACCATGCGGCGATCCGCTGCCCGGCCCTGCTGGTCGCCGGAGAGGCCGACGCGGTCGCGCCGGTCGAGATGGCGCGGCGGCTGAAGGAGCGCATCGCCGGCTCGCGCCTGGAGACCCTGCCGGGGGTCGGCCACTGGATGATGGTGGAGGCGCCGAAGCGCGCCGCCGAACTGCTGCGGGCGCAGGTCGAGGCGACCGTGCTCTGACGGCACCGAGAAAAGGAGGAGAGACCCATGGCGGAAGACAGCACCTTCGGCGGCTGGGGTGGAAGCCGTCCCTCCGGCAACGGCGAGTCCGAGATCGTCTTCGGCAACGTCCGGATTCTCGACGGCAGCGGCGAGCCGCCCTATCCCGGCGAGGTCACGGTCGCCGGCAACCGGATCAGGTCGGTCAGCCGCGCCGGCAACGGCTACGCCTGGGGCGGCGGCAGCCAGCGGATCGACGGCCGCGGCATGACCCTGATGCCGGGCCTGATCGACGCCCACCTGCACCTGAGCTGGAACAACGCGCCGGGCATCGAGCCGATCCAGATGATGCCGCTGGAGGAGCACGTCATCAACTGCGTGGAGATGGCGCGGTTGTTGATCGACGCCGGCTTCACGGCGGGCTACGGCGCGGCGGCGGCCAAGCCGCGGCTCGACGTGGTGATCCGCGACGCGATCAACGCCGGCAAGGTGCCGGGCCCGCGCTACACCGCGGCCGGGCCGGAGATCACCGCCGTCGGCGGCCTGGGCGACGCCTCGCTGCCGCACATCCCCCACGAGGGCCTGAACCTGGGGATCGTCGTCTCGGGCCCGGAGGACATCCGTCTCAAGGTCCGCCAGCTGATGAAGTGGGGGGTGGACACGATCAAGATCAACCTCACCGGCGAGGAGATCACCGGCATGGGGGCGGAGGAGAACCAGTTCTCCGACGAGGAGATCGCCATGGCGGTCAACGAGGCGAAGCGCCGCCACCGTCGGGTCGCCGCCCACGCGCGCTCCAAGGAATCGATCAAGAAGTGCGTCGAGTTCGGCATCGAGATCATCTACCACGCCTCCTTCTCCGACGAGGAGGCGCTCGACATGCTGGAGGCGAACAAGGACAAGCACTTCGTCGCCCCGGGTCTGGCCTGGCTGATCAACACGGCGCGCAACGCCGGCGACTACGGCATCAAGCCGGGCACGCCGATCACCGCTGCCTACGAGCGCGAGCTGGAGCACGCCATCGAGACCATGCAGAAGATGCACAAGCGCGGCATCCGGGTTCTGACCGGCGGCGACTACGGCTTCGCCTGGACGCCCCACGGCACCAACGCCAAGGACCTGGAGTACTTCGTCGACATGGTCGGCTTCACCCCGATGGAGGCGATCCAGGCGGCGACCAAGTACGGCGGCCAGATCATGGGCATGGCCTCGGAGCTCGGCCAGATCCGCGAGGGCTTCCTCGCCGACCTGCTGCTGGTCGACGGCGATCCCCTGGCCGACGTCCGTATCCTCCAGGACCACAAGCGCCTGGTCGCGATCATGAAGGACGGCAAGTTCCACAAGGCGCCCGAGCATCCGGGACCGGGCCTGCGGTTGTCGGCCTAGCGGGGCTTCGATGCCGGGATCGGCGCCACCCCCTTGCATGTTTGTTGGGGCTTGGCTTTATGGAGTATTGGTTTTGGTCCTGGGGGGGCACGGAAAACATGTTTGATGCGGCACGGGAGCCATCTGGGAGGAGGGGGCGATGAAGCCGGCGATAACGACGGCGGCCGCCATCGCGATGGTCGTGGCCTTTGCGTTCCAGACCGCCGAGGCGAAGCTGCCGCGCTTCATCAAGGGCGAGGTCATCTGCACCCAGTACGACGGCGTCACCGACGACCTGCTGACGGCCGGCCTCGGCGCCTCGGGCCTGGGGCTCGCGGGTGCGCCGCCGGCCCTGTCGGACCCGCCGACCGCGGCGGAGCTGCGGGCGCTGGCGATCTTCAACAACTACCGGGCCCTGGTGCCGATCGACCCCGGCGGCGGCTACGGCACCCTCTTCGGCCCCAACATCGACGCCCAGGGCAACGACACCGGGACCGAGGGCAGGATCGCCGGCCTCGAATGCCTGGCCTACGCCGGCCGGGCGCGGGGCCGCGAGAACGTGACCCTCATGGTCCAGGTGCCCGACCGCTTCGACCCTGCGGCGGCCTGCATCGTGACCGCGCCCTCCTCCGGTTCGCGCGGCGTCTACGGCGCCATCGGCACCGCCGGCGAATGGGGTCTGCGCAACGGCTGCGCCGTCGCCTACACCGACAAGGGGACGGGCAACGGCGCCCACGACCTGCAGGACGACAGGGTCAACCTGATCCAGGGCCAGCGTGCGGACGCCGATGTCGCCGGCCGGGACGCCGCCTTCCGGGCCCGGCTCGGCGACCGGGCCCTGGCCGCCTTCAACGCGGAGACGCCGAACCGCTTCGCCTACAAGCACGCGCATTCGCAGCTCAACCCCGAGGCCGACTGGGGCCGCAACGTCCTGCAGTCGATCGAGTTCGCCTTCGCGATCCTGAACGGGCTCTGCGCCGACGACGGTCCCGCGGGCGACAGCTTCGCGCGCCGCGGCGGGGAGGACGACGATGATGACGACGACAGGGAGGGCGGCTGCGGGCTCACCCCGGAGAACACCATCGTCATCGCCTCCAGCGTGTCCAACGGCGGCGGCGCCTCGATCCTCGCCGCCGAGCAGGACCGCAAGGGCCTGATCGACGGCGTCGCGGTCTCCGAGCCCAACGTGAACCCCAAGCCCGGCGGCGCCTTCGGCATCCGGCAGGGCGAGGGCGAGGTCCTCTTCGCCCACAGCCGCAGCCTCTACGACTACACGACGATCCTCAGCGTCTACCAGGGCTGCGCCAACCTGGCGCCGAGCAACGCCGGCGCACCCTTCAACGGCGGCGGCAGCGAGGCACGCTGCACCTCGCTCTTCGAGAAGGGCCTGGTCGGCGGCGCGACCACGGCGGAGCGGGCCGAGGCGGCGCAGGCGATCATCAACGCCGCCGGCATCCTGCCGGAGCAGAACGTCACCCAGCCCTCCAACTACGGGCTCTTCGTGCCCCAGGCCATCGGCGTCACCTACGCCAAGGCCTACGGCCGTTTCGGCGTGACCCGGAACCTCTGCGGCTACAGCTTCGGTGCGACCGACGCCGACAACGATCCCACCGCCCTGGCCCTTCCCGCGGAGCAGGCCCTCTTCGGGGCCGGCAACGGCATCCCGCCGACCGCCGGCGTGAACGTCATCAACAACGATTCGCCCGGCGGGCCGAAGCGCGACCAGAACTCGATCTCGCCCTCGACCGGGCGCGCGGACCAGAACCTCGACGGCGCGCTCTGCCTGCGCGCCCTGGCGACCGGGAACGATCCCGTCACCGGCAAGCGGCTGCGCGGTCGGGACCGGATCGACGCCCGGCGGATCGCGCGGGGGATCTCCGAGGTCCGGGCCAAGGGCGATCTAAGGGGCAAGCCGGCGGTCTTCGTGACCGGGCGCCAGGACGCGATCCTCCCGCCCAACCACACCTCGCGCGCCTACGTCGGGCTCAACCGCCTGGTCGAGGGCCCGGAGACCGGGCTGCGCTACTACGAGGTCCTGAACGCCCATCACCTCGACGCGCTGACCATCCTGGACGTGACCTTCAACGCGCCGCTGTTCTCGGACAAGCTGATCCCTTTGCACCACTACCTCTTCCAGGCGCTCGACGTCATGTTCGATCACCTGAAGAACGGGACGCCGCTGCCGCCGAGTCAGGTGGTGCGGACCGTGCCGCGCGGCGCGACCGGCCCGACCCTGGCCGACGTCCCGCCGCTGGACGAGGCGGTCAACCTGCCGGCGATCGACGCCGATCCCGATGCGGCGGACCGGATCGTCTTCAGCGGCGGAATCCTTCGGATTCCAGACTAGGTCGGAGCGGAGCCAGGGCCGGCCGCTCCCCCGGTCTTGGGCGCACGCCGCGCCCCGGTCCCGGAGCCGCCCTCTTCGCCGTCTTCGTGGTCTCGAGGTTTGGACGAGGTGCCGGCCGTGCCGGAAAAGATGTCGCGCAGGTTCACCAGGCTGCGCCGTGTCTCGTGCCAGAAGGGGACGTCGAACGATAAGAGGATCGCCTTCTCAAATCAGGCCGGAACAGCGACTTCGCTCATGAGTTGCTGCACAGGATTTCTTGGCCTCAACGGAACTGCGGTTACCCGACTGATCAGCGCCCTTTTTGCTCGAGCAGAGCGACGGATAGGACGTCCAGAGGACCCCGATACAATGCTGAGAAAAGGCGCAGCGATGGATAATGATCCTCCCACAAAGCTGCCGAGCGCCGCAGCGTGTTCCCTTTGGCTCAACCCGCCGGACAGCGAATGAAAATCCGCCTTCTTGCAGCATTCTCAGAGATACGACCGGTACTTGTCTTTGAGCGAAGCTCGAAGGCAGGACACCAGTCCTTGGCATCGATTTCCAGCTCAAACCCCGTGGTTCCGAGCACGTGACGATCGTTCTTATATGCTATATGGAGTATGCATAATGGCGAATTGAAACCAGGTTGCGTCCGGGTAAAGTCTCCGCGACAATTCGTGAGGACCCTGGCGTTAAACTCTGGAATTGATGGGTTCTCTTGCAATGGGTGAGGGTTGCTTCACCCTCTGTGCGGTAGCGTGCCGAGCGGCTCGGGTGTCTCTTCACAGCCGAAGTCAGGTTTTTGGAGCAGGGCTATGTCCTGCGCGTTCCTGGTGCGAGCGAGACTACCGTTTTCACCGAAAGGATCGGCGCCTGTGTCGTCTCGGCCCTGTAGTGGAGCATTGGCGGTTGCAAGCCTCGGGAGTTCTGCTTCGACAAAAGCGCTTCTCTATTCGGACCCCGTCACGAGGAAAAGCCGCGCGAAGGGCCACGGTTTCACGTCCGCTTTTCTGCTGGTCGCCGCCTGCGCGCTTCTCCTGGGGTGTGAAGGCCTGACGACCGAAGGGAAGGAAACCGTCGAGAATTCAAACGTTCAGTTGTCGGTCGAGTTGTCGCCGTTGCTGGATTTCCTGGATCAGGCGCCGGCCGGAGAGGCGGCCCGGCTTCAGGACCCGCGAAGCGGCGAGGTCGTCCGCATCGTCGCGGGCCGCCGCTATGCTTCGGCGAGTGGACGCACATGTCGCTACTTCGAGGCGAGCCCGTTGCCTGGTTTTGCCGGGTTCTCCGAGGGGCTGGCGTGCCAGGACGCCGCGGGCGCCTGGCACGTTTCCGAGTTGATCGTAAACCCGGAAGACTTGGCGACTCCGCGCTGAGCCATGGGTCTATCGCAATGACGGCCTGCGACGTGAGGCGGAGGCGGCTTTGAAGGCGGTGGCGAATTCCATACCCCGGCGCGGAGAAAGGACGGGGTCCTGGCTGCGAGTGGCCGGAGCGGGCGCCACGCAAGTCCGGGTGGTCCATGCGATCATGCTCCGAGAGATCAAGACCCGCTTCGGGCGCCAAAGAATGGGGTATCTCTGGGCGGTTCTCGAGCCGACCGCTTTCGTCGCGATTTTCGCGCTCATGTTCGCCTATGGCAATCAAACGGCGCCCTCCGGCATGCCCGTGGTCCCCTTCCTGATCACCGGCTTCGCCCCCTTCCTGCTGTTCCGCAGCACGATGACGCAGACCATGGGCGCCATAGAGACCAATAGAATCCTCCTCACCTTCCCGCAAATCACGCCGACCGATCTGGTTCTCGCCCGCGCACTTCTGGAAATGGCGACGCTGACCGCCGTCTTTTTCCTGCTTCTTGCCGTGGCCCACATGCTGGGCTTCGGCGTCAGGATCGAGAACCCGCTCGAAATGCTTTTCGCCCTGGGGTGCCTGGCGATGACCGGGCTCGGCCTCGGGGCCTTCTTTGCGGCACTCACGCCCTTCGTGCGCTCGATGCCGCAGATCGTCGCCATGGTCGCCGGGCGGCCTTTGTTCTTCCTGTCCGGGCTGTTCTTCACCGCGGAGATGCTGCCGCGCGCCTTCCGCGAGGTCCTGCTGTTGAACCCTTTGCTGCACATGATCGAATGGCTCCGATCAGCCTTTTTCGTCGAGTTCCAGAGCCAACACGCCAGCGTGGAGTTCGCGCTCGGCGCCGCCTTGGCCATCTGCTGCCTCGGCCTCTTGACGCTGAGGGGCCTGAGGAAGCGTATTCTGGCAGCGGTATGATCGCACTCGACCAAGTGTCCAAGTCCTACCGGACCGCTCACGGCCGGCACAGCGTGCTCGACAACGTCACCTGCGAGTTTCCGCTGGGCAAGAGCGTCGGGATTCTAGGGCTGAACGGAGCCGGCAAGTCGACCCTGCTCCGCTTGATCGGCGGGGTCGAGCCGCCCGACTGCGGCACGATCCGGCGGGACGCCAGCGTGTCCTGGCCGCTCGGGCTCTCGGGCGCCTTTCCCGGGACGCTGACCGGACGCGAGAACGCGCGCTTCGTAAGCCGGCTCTATGGGGCGGCGCCCGGACAAGTCGAGGCTTTTGCGGAAGACTTTGCGGAACTGGGGCGTTACTACGACGAACCGGTGCGAACCTATTCCTCGGGCATGCGGGCCCGCCTGGGCTTCGCCGTGAGTATTGCCGTAGACTTCGACTTCTATCTGGTGGACGAGGCTACCTCGGTCGGCGACTGGCGTTTCACCGCGAAATGCTTCAGGATGTTCCGCGAACGGAGGGCGGAGTCCTCGTTCATCCTGGTTTCGCACAATGAAGAGACGGTCCGCCGGACCTGCGATCTCGGAGCCGTGCTCTCGAATGGCCGGCTGACCATGTATGAAGACATGAATGCGGCAATCGCCGCCTACAGGCATGGCCTTCACTGAGAAGAACTTGAAAGCGCCCGGGACGTCGGATGGCACCGAGAAGCTCGGCTTGCCGTCCTCCGAGGTCGTGGATCGGCGCCCCGAGCCCGTCGTTCTGCCAGGCAGTCCGACCGTCAGCGATGCGACGAGGGCCGCGGCGCCGCGGCCGCACCCCTATGCCGGCGTACTCCAGGGGTTCTGCCTCTTCGTTCTGCTGCCGACGCTCCTGGGTGCGATCTATTTTGGCTTCATCGCATCCGACCGCTACGTGGCCGAAGCCCGCTATGCGATCCGCACCGGCGGCCAGGCCCCGGCGGGCGGGGTCCTGGAAAGCGTTCTGGGGGCCGGTGGCGTCGGCGGCAGCACGCGCCAGGACGCCGAGATCGTCCGCAACTACATCCTGTCCCATGACATGCTGGCGCAATTGAGCGAGCGCTTCGACGTCAGGGGCCACTACGGCGATTCCGAGGCCGATTGGCTGTCCCGTCTGGGCGCGGACGCGTCGGACGAGGAGCTCCTCGAGTATCTGGCGCGCCGCTTCGAGGTGACCATCGACCCGGAGAGCGGCATTTCGACCCTCAGGGTTCACGCCTTCGACCCGGAAACGGCGAGAAGCCTGGCCAAGCATCTGCTCGAGTTGAGCGAGCAGCTGGTGAACGCCATGTCGCTGCGGATCACCGAAGACATGCTGCGCTTCGGGCGCAAAGAGCTCGAACAGGCCGAACGCCAGGTCATGGCGACCACGACGGATCTCACCCAGTTCCGGAAGGAAACCCGTTCCATCGATCCCGGCGAAGAGACCAGCGCCGTTCTCGGCATCGTCACGGATCTCGAGACGAGGCTGGCGGGCGCAAGGACGGAACTCATCGAAGCCCGGAGCATCATGCGGCCGGACAGCACGCAGGTCCGGAGCCTGGAAACCCGTGTTGCGGCGCTGGAACGCCAGGTGTCGGAGGAACGGCGACGGCTTACCGACAATCAAGACACCGACCTGACGTCGCTCATCGACCGCTACCAGCCCCTGTTGCTCGAACAGGAACTCGCGCAGCAGCGCTACGCCTCCGCCCTGGCCTCGCTCGAGGCGGCCAGGACGGAAGCCCAGCGCCAGCAGAGCTATCTGATCGCCTTCGTCTCGCCGCAACTGCCGAGCGAGGCCAGGGAACCGGAGCGGATCTGGATGATCATGACGGTCTTCGTCTGCGCCTTTCTGATCTTTGCCATCGGCGGGCTGATCTGGTCGGCGATCAAGGATCACGCGGGACTGTGAAGTGGGGTTAAGGCGGTGCTGACGGGTTGCGCAAGACATGTCCCGCTTCGTCTCCCGGCGGTCGCCCTGCTGTGGACGGCCCTGCTGTGGACGGCCGTCCCGGCGGCCCCGGCTTGGTCCCAGGCCGTGGGCGGGGCGGTCAGCGGGGAGCGCGTCGAAGTCGACGAGCGCGAGGCCAAGGAGGTTCTGCCGGAGCAGTCGGACGCGCCGAGCCCCTTCGGCGCGAACCTCTTCAAGGGCGGCTTTCGCGCCGAACGCGAGGACGGCTTCAACCCGAACTACGTCGTGCAGCCGGGCGACCGGATTTCGGTCCGGATCTGGGGCGCAATGAGTTTCGACGACACGGCCGTCGTCGACGCACAAGGCAACATCTTCGTCCCCGACGTCGGTCCGATCCGCGTGGGCGGAGCGGAGAGCAGCGAGCTGACGTCACGGATCAAGCTGGCCTTGAACCGGGTCTTCACCAACAACATCGAAGTCTACACCAACGTCGCCGGCACGACGCCGGTCGCGGTCTACGTGACCGGATACGTCAAAGCCCCCGGAAGCTATGCCGGAGTCGCCTCCGACTCCCTGCTCTACTTCCTCGATCGCGCGCAGGGGATCGATCCGGAAACGGGCAGCTACCGCGACGTCCGGGTCTTGCGCGACGGCGTCGTGCTCGCCCGCGCCGATCTCTACGAGTTCCTGCTCGACGGCACGATCCCCAGAATCCAGTTCGAGGACGGCGACACGATCGTCGTCGGGGGCCGCGGCGACACCGTGGTCGTTGAGGGGACCGCGCGCAATCGCGCCACTTTCGAGCTCCTCCCCTCCGGCCTCAACGGCAAGGCCTTGATCCAGCTGGCGCGGCCGACGGCGGGAGCCTCGCACGTGGCGCTGAGGGGCTCGCGGGCCGAGGGGCCCGTCTCCGCCTACCTGCCCCTGTCGACGTTTGCCGATCTCGACTTGCAGGACGGTGACTTGGTCGTCTTCGAAGCCGACGAGCGCGAGGACACCATGCTCGTCCGGATCGAGGGCAGCCATCTCGGCCCTTCGCGCTTTGCCGTGCCGCGAGACACGACCCTGATGCAGCTCCTCGACTACATCGAAGTCGATCCCCGGCTTGCGGATATCGATTCGATCTCCCTGCAACGGGAGAGCATCAGGGAGCGTCAGGCCCGGGCGCTCAAAGACATGCTGAGGCGCCTGGAAGCCGCGACGCTTTCGGCCACTTCGCAGACCGATGCCGAGGCCCGGATTCGGGCCAATGAAGCCAAGCTCATCACTGATTTCGTCGAGCGGGCACAGGAGGTCGAGCCCGACGGCATCCTGGTGGTCGCCGTGGACAGCCAGATCCGCGACGTCCGTTTGCAGCCGGACGACATCATCACGATTCCGCCGCGCAACGAGATCGTCCTCGTCAGCGGCGAGGTCGCGGTGCCGCAGGCCGTCGTCTATCAGCCCGGCGATACCGTCGACGATTACATCTCGCGGGTCGGTGGCTATACCAACAGAGCCGATCCAAGCCAGTTGCTGGTGGTCAGGCGAAGCGGCGAAGTGCTTCGCAACCAACGCGCGGACGTGCGTCCGGGTGACGAGATCATGATCCTTCCGGAAGTGCCGGTGAAGGGGCTGGAGATCGCCACGACCATCATCGAGGCTATTTTCCAGATCGCCGTGACTGCGGGGATCGTCATCGGCCTCTAGACCCCCAGGCCGATGACGATGGGCCTTGGGAGAGGCTGTCCGGAGGCTTCGGGCTTGAGCGTCGCAGCGTAACGGTAGCGATCGACATGGCGCGCATCACGATGTCTCCAGAAGAGCTGCGGAAGCTCGTCGAGGAAATGACCGAGGCCCGCGCGGCCATGAACGTCCATCGCGATCGCCTTGGCGAGTTGCGGCGGGAGGCTCGTTCCGGCGGGCTGAACATGCAAGCGATCAACTCCCTGATCGATATCATGGGTGAAAACAGCCACGATCGCGGCAAGAAGGCCCTGGCCGATCTCGTCTCCTATGCCCGGGCGGCGGGGGTCGATCCAGACCTCGGCAGCGCGCCGGCTCGGCCGGCGGAAGCGGGCCGCCTGGCGCAAGACGGCGAAGGGGAGATCGTCATGCTGGCGCCGCCGAAAGCGTCGGTCGTCGGCGAAAGCGCGGCGAAGAACAGGCCTTGGCTGGGAGCCTGGGCGAAAGGCCTGTGGCAGGGCAGCCTGGCGCTGGGCGTCTCGGCCGCTCTTCTATGGTTGCTGCACTGACGAGCCCTTCAGGCGGTCGGCTGAGGTGGGCCCGGTCAGCTCTGACCGTTCGGATACCCCGATGCAAGGCCTCGGCTCAGGGTCTCTTTAAGTCTTGGCTGGCGTAGGTCTCTTCGCGTCGCGCCCCAACCTTGGACAAAGACCGCCGCTTCGCCCCGTGACACCGCTATCGACCTTCGAGGAGGGCGGCCTCGGTCCGCCGCTCACGGCCGGGTCCGGCCCCCGAACCTTAAGGGTGACCTATCTTTTCACGACTTTCCCTTTGCTGTCCGAGACGCCCTATCAGCGAGAGCTCCGCGCTCTGGCCGGCCTGCCGGTGGAGCTCGAGATCTATTCGCTCTGGGGCGGCGGCAGGAGCTTCGCAGGCCGGCCGATCCGGCGGTTCAACAAGTGGCGGGTCTTCACGCTGGTCTGGTTCTTGCCCTACTGGCTGTCCAAAAGGCCCCGGGTCTTCGCCGATCTCGCGAAGCGCCTGCTGCGCGGCCCCTTGCCCTCGGCTCTCAACGCGGGCGAAACCCTTCTGGGGCTGGCGTTTTCCCTCTGCCATGCCGGCCGGATCGCGCGTAGCCGCCGGCGTCCGGATCTGATCCACGCTGCCTGGGCGACTCTGCCGGCGACCGCGGCCCAGCTCCTGCAGGAGCTGACCGACATCCCCTTTTCCATGGGAGGCCACGCCTACGACGTCTTCCGCCACGGCGGCGACTGGGACCTGACGTGCAAGCTTCGGAAGGCGGCGCTCGTCGTCACCTCGAGCCAGGCCACGCGCCGGGGCCTGCTCGACCGCGGCGCGCCGCCGGAGAAGACCGTGCTCGTCCGTCGGGGCTTCGATGTCCTGCCGTCCTGGCGGGCGCCGCGCTCAAATCGCGATCCGCTCCGCATCCTCTCGGTGGGCCGCCTGGTCGAGAAGAAGGGCTACCCGGATCAGCTGGCGACCTACGCGGACCTCAGGAACGCCGGCTTGCGTTTCGAGGCGCGGATCGTCGGCTCGGGACCTCTGCGGAGAAGCCTCGAGCGACAGATCGCGCAACTGGCCTTGTCCGATCATGTGACGCTGCTGCGGGCGCAGCCTCAGGAAGCGGTCTTCGAGCTCTATGCCTGGGCGGACGTACTGCTGTTCACGGGACGAGTGGCCGATAACGGCGACCGGGACGGGCTTCCCAACGTCGTCCCCGAGGCGATGGCCTGCGGCGTGCCGGTGGTGTCCACCCCCGTCGCGGGCGTCCCGGAGGCCATCGAGCACGACAGAACGGGCGTCCTGGTTCCGCGGCAAAGTGAAGTCACCTGGCTGTCCGCGCTCAAAGCGCTTCAGAGCGACGACGGCTTCTACCTGGAACTCAGCAGGGCGGCGCGCGCCTGGGTGGAAACACACTACGACGCCCGCAAGAACAGCGGTCGCTTGCTGACCCACTTCCGAGTCGCCGCGGCGTCCGGCGGCCTTGCCCTTGGCCCGAGGCGCGCGCCGGCGAGTCCGGCGCGGGCGCCCCGGGTCGAGGGCTCCTGAACCGATCTCATGAGCGCCCGTTAGGGGAAGGGCTGGAGAACTTCAAAGGGGGAGCGCTTGAGAGTTCTCATTCTTCAGGATTATCTGCGCTGTGGCGGAACGGAGCGTCAAAGCGTTCATCTGGCCCGCCAGCTTCACGCTGAGGGTAACGACGTCTCGGTGCTGACCTTTCGGCCGGGCGGTTTGCTGTCGGAGGAGCTCGGGCGTGCCGGCGTCCCGCATCTCGCGCTGCAACCGCTCGACACCTGCCTGAACTTTCTGGCGCCCGGTCTGTTTCGGGCGCTGCGCCGGCATCGGCCCCAGGTCATCCTCTGCATGGGGCGGACCACCAATTGCTATGCCGGCTTTGTCCAGCATCGCTTTCCGGAAATCGCCGTGGTCGGAACCGTGCGCACCGGGAAGCCGCTGCCGGCGCTCAACAGATGGTCGCTTTGCCAGGTCAGCGGTGTCTTGACCAACACGAACTGGTGGCGCCTTCGCCTCATACAGATGGGGGTGGATCCCGGTCGTATCGCGGTCGTCGCCAATGGTTTGACGCGCGACTGGTCTCTGGAACAGCGTCTCCCGTCGCGGGAGCGCAGGCGCGAGGAACTGCAGGTCGGCGCCTCGACGGTCGTCTTTCTCAACGTCGCCGGGTTCCGCAACGGCAAGCGCCACGCGCGATTGATCGAGTTCTTCTCGACACTGGATCCTGACTGGGATTGCCGGCTCTGGCTGGTCGGCGATGGCCGGCAATGGCGCCGATGCCAAAGGCTTGCCGAGCGCCTGGCGCCGCGGCGGATCCGACTGGTGGGCTACGACGCGGACCCCTTCGCCTGGTACTCCGCGGCCGATGTCGCCGTTTCCGTCTCGCACGAAGACGCCCTGCCGAACTTCCTGGTCGAGGCGCAGACGCTGGGCCTTCCCGTCGTCGCCACCGAATACAAGGGCGTGGGAGAGGCCCTGCGACACGGCGAGACGGGCTATCTCGTGGCGGCCCGGGACCCCGACGCCTTCCGCTCGGCCATCGAGGAACTCTATTTCGATGCGGAGCGCCGCCGCCGGATGAGCCAGCAGGCGGCCGCTTTCGCGGCCCGGTACTACAGCAGTGGGCTGCGGGTCTCCAAGACCTTCGACGCGCTCAGCCGTTTCCATTCGATGCATCTCGGCTCGGCAGAGCGCTATGCCTGACATGGGGGCAGGCCGGAAGCCCGCCGCGCCCGCCTGCGCGGCCGGGGAGGCGGGCCCGCGTGCGGAGGGCCGCCGCGACGACGCCAAGATCCGCGTCCTGGTCCTGACCTCCAGCACGGGAGGCGGCCACAACGCGCGCGCCGAAGCCTTCCGGGCTTGGGTCCGGAAGCTCTACGGCCGCGCGGTGGAGGTGCGGATCGATCACACCTTGGAGGATTCGAGCCCCTGGTACGCCTTCGGCGTCAATCTCTACAACACCATCCAGCGGCGCGAGCCCTTCTTTCACCACCTGTACTACCATGTGGGTGAGGTCTTCGGATCGTTTCAGCGGCGCCGCATCCGTGTCGGGCGGCGCTACTTCGACCGGCTGCTCCGCGATTTCCGTCCGGACGTGATCCTCAGTGTCCACAGCATCCTGAACCGAGGCTACTTCCGGCACGCCAAGCGGGTCTTGGGGGATCGGGTCTTCTGCGTCACCTACTGCGGCGAGTTCAAGGGCAGCTACGGCTTCAGCCGGAACTGGGTGGCGGAGGAGGTAGACCTCTTCCTCGGACGGACACCCCTGATCTTGGAGTCGGCGCAGAAGTACGGCCTACCCGGCCACAAGGCCAAGTGCCTGGGCCACCTCTTGAAGCCGTCCTTCTATGACCGGCGGATGAGCGCAACGGAAAGGTCGGCCTATCTGATCGAGCGTCTGGGCCTGGCCGCGGACCGTTTCACGCTGCTCTTGGCGACCGGCGGCGCCGGCGCCCAGAACCATGCCGCGCTTCTGGACAGCCTCCTGAAACACGCCGGCCGGCTCCAGGCGATCGTGCTGTGCGGCCAGTCAGACGAGGTCCGGGAAGACCTGAGAGCCTGGCAGGCCAGGCACCCCGGTTTCGGCCTGGCCGTCTTGCCGCACAGCGACGAGATGGGCCGGCTGCTCCAGGTGGCGTCGGCCGTGGTGGCGCGGCCCGGCACCACCACCACCGCGGAGGCGCTTCAGTCGGGCTGCCCGATCATCTTCAACAGGATCGGCGGCACCATGCCGCAGGAGTACTGCACGCTTCGCTACTTCCGGATTCTCGATCTCGCCCCTTGCGTCTTCGCACCGGGTGAGATCGCACGCCGGCTCGATCCCTGGCTCACCGAACCGGAGACCTACGAGCGCTATCTCGCCCGTTTCCGCGCGGCGAAAATGGCGGACGATCCCGAAGCCCTGGTCGCCGCCGTCCTGGAGCCGGCGCTGCGTGCCGCGGCCACGCGGAGAGGGTGAGGGGCGTGTCTGCGTCAATCCCTGAAGCGGCCGGGGGCGGCTGGCGCCTCCGGGAGGACCGGCGCTCGGCGGGCCAGGCCCCGGCGCGCGATCTCTCCGGTCTTCTGCCCCGGCTGCCGGCGGTCCAAGGCGACTGGCCCGCGCTTTCCGCACAGCGGCTCAACGCCTTCATTTGCTGCGACGGTCCCTATCTCGAACGCCACGGGCTCGCCTTTGCCCGCTCGGTCGACCGCAACGCGCCCGGCGGGCACCTTCATGTCCATCTGATCAACCCCGATACCGCGACCCGGGCCCGGCTGACCGCACTCGGCCTGGGCCGCACGCGGCTGAGTCAGAGCTGGGAGCACGTCGACTTTTCGGGCTGCTCGGCAGACTTCGCGCGGACCTATTGCGCCAGCATCCGCTTCGTCCGGCAGCATCAGCTTCTGCGCGTCGGCGCACAGCCGGTCTTCTCCTTTGACGTGGACGTGCTTCTGCGCGGCCGCCTGGACCGGCTGCTGGCCGATCTGGCGCGGGGCGGGTACGACTGTGCGGTCCACAGCCGGCTCCGGACCCGGAAGCGGCGGGAGAAGTTCCTCGTCAGCGCCTTCTACGTCGCGCCGACGACCGGCGGCCGCGCCTTCCTCGCGGACCTCGCGGCGCAGATCGCGGCCGAGCTGCTCGCCGGCGGGGCCAAGTGGTACATGGACCAGCTCGCGTTCTACGACTGCTATCGCAAGCACAGGCGCGCGGCGCCGCCGCTGCGGCTCTACCATCTGCCCAGGGCGCTGTCCGACTGGGACTTCGACAAGCGCTCACTGCTTTGGGTCGCCAAGGGTTGGCGGAAGGACGCGAGCGCGGTCTTCCGGGCCCATCAGGACGCCTACAGGACGGCGGCGGAGCGCTGCGCCCGGCTACCGCGCCCGGCCGGCCCCCGGCCGCGCGTCGGCATCGTGCTGCCGCGTCTCGACCTGCCTTTCACGAAGCCGTCGGCGCCGAAGGATCTCTGGTCGCTGGCCCGGGGGCCGCGCGCGCACGACCGAGCGCTGCGGCGGCATTGGGCCGCCTTCGCCGATCTGCTCGGCGATGCCTTCCGCGGCCGGGGCTGCGACCTGCGGCGGATCGAGGTCCCGCTCTGGCGCGTCACGACCGCGTGGGTCGAGGCGCTGGACGTCGACCTTGTCTTCCTGCCGCACACGCAGCGCTTCGAGCTGCCGGGTCTCAGGCGCCCGGCGTGGTTCTACATGCAGCAGGCCTTTCCCTGGCTGTTCAGCCTCGATCCTCTGGGCTGGAGCGCCGCCGGGGCGCGCTATCCCTGCGACGACGGGGCCGGCGATCCGGCGCGGGGCACCTTCGAGCGCTACGCCGAGCGCCTTGTGGGCGGCAACGCCAGCAAGCTGGCCCAGCCGCCACGCCGGCGGCGCCACGATCTCGTCGCGCAGGGCGAGATCCCGCCGGAGCCGTACATCTTCCTGCCCTGCCAAAGGCCGAACGATCGTTCCATCCGTTACTTCTGCGACCACGACGCCGCGGAGGTCGTGGCCGCCGTCGCCGGCTGGGCGCAGCGGCGCGGCATGCCTCTGGTGCTCAAGGCGCATCCGGGCAATCCGGCCAGCGCCCGGCCGCTCCGGCGTGCGGCCGAGGGGACCGGCGCCCGCTGGTCGGACGCGAGCGTCCACGACCTCATCGCCCACAGCGCCGCGGTCTACGTCGTCAACAGCGGCGTCGGCCTGGAGGCCCTCCTGCACGACAAGCCGGTCGCGACCTTCGGCCGCGTCGAATACGACGCCGTCACCGTCCACGGCGACCTCGGCGCGCTCGACCGGACCTGGCAGGCGGTCACGGACGCCGACCCGGCGCGACGGCGCAGCGCCTACCGCCGCTTCCTCGACTGGTACTGCCGGCTCTACTGCGTGGACATGAGCGACCGGTGTTCCGCGGAAGCGCGTTTGGC
>JAKSBE010000435.1 GCA_022361275.1 Kiloniellales bacterium | reverse complement strand
TGATCACCGTGCTGTTCATGGCCTCGGTGATGTTCCCGCTGTTCATGCCCGAGGGGGTGAACTTCGACAAGCTGCTGCGCGCCCTGATCGGGGTGGCGATGTTCTCGGCCGCCTACATGGCCGAGGTCGTCCGCGGCGGTCTGCAGGCGATTCCCAAGGGCCAGTACGAGGCCGCCCAGGCGCTCGGGCTCAGCTATCCGAAGATGATGGCCTTCATCGTCCTGCCCCAGGCGCTGAAGCTGGTGATCCCGGGTATCGTCAACACCTTCATCGGCCTGTTCAAGGACACGACTCTGGTCCTGATCATCGGGCTCTTCGACCTGCTGGGCGTGGTCCAGCTGGCGGCGACCAACCCGGACTGGCTCGGCTTCGCGGTCGAGGGCTACGTCGTCGCGGCGGTCGGCTTCTGGGTCTTCTGTTTCGCCATGTCTCGCTACTCGATGTACATGGAGCGGAAGCTGGAGACCGGCCACAAACGCTGACGCGAAAGACGAGCAACCAAAGGCACAAGAAACGGGGAGACCAGAAAATGTTAGAAGCGGCGCAGGCCAGTCCCCTGCAGACCAGCATGTCCGAAGAGATCGCGATCCAGATGATCGAGGTCCACAAGTGGTTCGGCGAGTTCCACGTGCTGAAGGACATCAACCTGACGGTGAACCGGGGCGAGCGGATCGTCATCTGCGGTCCCTCCGGCTCCGGCAAATCGACCTTGATCCGCTGCATCAACCGGCTGGAGGAGCATCAGCGCGGGCAGATCGTCGTCGACGGAGTCGAGTTGACCAACGACATCAAGCAGATCGACGCGATCCGCAGCGAGGTCGGCATGGTGTTCCAGCACTTCAATCTCTTTCCGCACCTGACCGTGCTGGAGAACTGCACCCTGGCGCCGATCTGGGTGCGCAAGACCCCCAAGGCCGAGGCCGACGAGGCGGCCATGGAAATGCTGACCCGGGTCAAGATCCCCGAGCAGGCGCAGAAGTATCCGGGCCAGCTCTCGGGCGGCCAGCAGCAGCGCGTCGCGATCGCCCGCTCGCTCTGCATGAATCCCAAGATCATGCTCTTCGACGAGCCGACCTCGGCGCTGGACCCGGAGATGATCAAGGAGGTGCTCGACACCATGATCCAGCTCGCCGAGAGCGGCATGACCATGCTCTGCGTCACCCACGAGATGGGCTTCGCCAAGACGGTGGCCGACCGGGTGATCTTCATGGACGGCGGCGAGATCATCGAGCAGAACCGGCCGGACGAGTTCTTCAGCAACCCGCAGTCCGATCGTACCAAGCTCTTCCTGAGCCAGATCCTGACTCATTGAGGTCTGACTCGCTGAGGCCTGACTCGCTGAGGAACGGCGGCAGCGGCCCGGCTCCGTGTAACCTTTGCTAAAGCTGCGCCTGGCATGATGGTCCGGCGCAGGGCCCCGGGCGCTTGCCCGGGCTGGGCGGCGCCCCCGATTTGCCACAGCGCCCAGTCAAGCCCGTCGCTATAGTTCGGCCCGGCCCTGCGGCAGGCGCGGGCAGCCGGAGGAGGAGAGCTTGCAGAGAGCCTTTTTGCCGATCGCCTTGGTTCTGGGCCTGGCCGCCTGCGCCGGGCCGGCGGAAAAGGTGCGCTACGCCCCGGGCGAGGTGCCGGACTACAACCGGGTCGGCGTGGCCTCCTGGTACGGCCCCGGCTTTCAGGGCCGAAAGACCGCCAGCGGCGTGCGCTTCAACATGAACGCCTTGACCGCCGCCCACCGCAGCCTGCCCTTCGGGACCCAGGTCCGGGTGACCAACGTCGACAACGGGCGCACCGTGGTGGTCACCATCAACGACCGGGGGCCTTTCACCCGCGGCCGGATCATCGACCTCTCCAAGGCCGCGGCCAGTCGCCTGGGCATGATCAAGCAGGGTCTGGCGAAGGTCCGCGTCGAAGCCATCGGGCGGGTCACCCGCAGCTCCTGACCTGCCGACGAATCTGAGTGGAAGATAGGCGTTATACCAAGGAGCAGTGATAATGACTCATTTGACCGGGTTTGCTTGCCCGCCCGTCAGGCGCGCTTCGCGCAGCGGTGCGATGTACCGTAAGCGGAGCGCAACGCCGCCGGCGGTCAAGCAAACCCGGCCTTCGGTGGCGCGCGGCGGCCCGCCGGCTGCGTTGCGACCCTTGCCCGATGCGATGGCATCGCGCTGCGGGCCGCGCCTATCCGGCGGGCCGCCGCGCGCCATCAAATGGATCATTATCACTGCTCCTTGGTATTAGCTGTCGCCGATGCCCTCGACCGGGCTTTCGGCGGGCTCGGCGGCGGCGTCGGCAACAGCCGGCGAGAGGTCGGGTTCCGTCAGGCCGAGCTCCCTCGCCAGGGCGGCGCGCCGCGAATGCAGGTCGGGCAGCCAGGCGGCCGCAGGCGCCGCGTCCTCGATGATGCTGCTCCAGATCGCCAGCGCCTCGACTTTGTTGCCCGCCTGGTGCTGCGCCAGCCCGAAGTAGAAGCGGGCACGCGGCTCGGCCGAATCTATCGCCAGCGCGGTCTCGAAGATGCTTAGAGCTTCGGCCGTCACCCTGCCGCCGGCCGCGAAGACCGTCGCCTCGCCGTAGGCCGAGTAATAGGCCGCCGAGTCCTGTCGCAGGGCCGCTGCCTTGCCATAGGCCCAGGCCGCATCCTGGTAGCGGCCGAGGTTGACGTAGGACCAGCCCAGCTTGCGCCAGCCCCCGACGTCCTCGGGCTGCGCCTGAAGCCGGGCCGCCAAATGCGCGACCAGGGTCTCGACGCTCTCGATGCCGCTGCCGGCCGGGATGCCCGTGCCGACCGTATCGGCCAGGGCCGTCGGCGGCTCGGCATCGCTCAGGGCGAGGGTGGCTCCGAGCGTGATCCCCGCAATCAGGGCCAGCAGACAGACGCGCCTGCGCCGGGTGAGGAGCCGTGGCGCCATATCGATCAGGCTGGTCTCGTGGCGCGCGGTCAAAAGCAGACGGCGCTTGATGTCGATCAAGGTGGCCTCGACCTCGGATCCGCTGCTCAGGCTCCAGTCGACCTCGCGCTCGACCTCCCGCAGCCGGTCCTGGAAGGCCCTCCGGTCATGGCCCAGGCCTTGCGCCCGGAAGCGGCGCCTGCCGACCAGGGTCAGGAGAAGGGCGCTGAGCACGACGAGCGTGACTGCGCCGAGGCTGGACCAAGAAATCATCGACTCTACGAATCTCGGACTTGGGGTGTCCTTATCGTCTTACAAGATATAGCTGTCTCTGCGCTTGTCCTGGAGCAATTCTCGGAACCTCCTGGGACAAAACTGTGTCCCAGCGTTCTACTTGGTCTTTGCAATCCGTTTCCTGAGATCGGGATGACTCGAAGCCGCTTCGGGTTCCAGACTGAATCTCTCTTCTTTTCAACAGCTTATAGCACGGCTCAGAGTCGAGGTCGACCAAGCCTCGGATCATCGCACCCCACGGCGGCGGTCCTTGCGCTCAGGCGCCTTGGCCGCGGGAATCTCGCCTTTGCCGGCCGGGATCACCTCCCGGCTCTGGGCCTCGGGCTCGTCATCGGTCATCCGCCGAGCCTCACCGCGCCGCCGCCGACCTCGATGGCGGCGACCTCGCCGTCTTCGAGACGGGGGGCGATCTCGAGTCGGCTCGGGCGGCCGGGGTGGGGCGAGCGGGTCTGCACCTTGTTCCCGTTCTCAGAATGGGCTTTTTTCGCGGTCCGGCCGCTCTATGCTGTCTTGACTGGGCTGTCGCTCCTCGTGGTTGCTCGATCTGCCAGCTCCCTCCGCTGTCATGCCCGGACTTGATCTCCATCGAGCAACTGAGAAGGCGGCCGGTGGCTCAGACCGGGGAAGCCAGAGGGAGGATAACGTGGCTGGCGGGGTAGCGGGATGGCGCAGGCGGAACGGGAGCTGACGGTCTCCATCTGGCGGGGCGGGGAGGACGGCCGGTTTCGCGACTACGCCGTGCCGCGGCAGGAGAGCCAGACCGTGCTGGACGTGGTGACCTGGGTGCAGCGGCACCTGGACCCGACCCTGGCCTACCGCTTCGCCTGCCGGGTCGGGATGTGCGGCTCCTGCGCGATGACGGTCAACGGCGCGCCGCGCTGGACCTGCCGCAGCCACGTCGCCAGGGTCGCGGCGGACGGCCGGCTGGAGATCGCGCCGCTCGGCAACCTGCCGGTGATCAAGGACCTGGTCTGCGACATGACCGCCTTCTTCGAGAAGTGGCAGAAGGCCAGGGGCCGCTTCGCCGGCACCCGGACCCGCGCGGAGGGGATCGAGGTCCTGCCGCCGGACACGCCGGCGCGCCGGGCCGTCGAGGCCGGGATCGAGTGCATCAACTGCGGGGTCTGCTACGCCGCCTGCGACACCGTGCGCTGGAACCCGGACTACCTCGGGCCGGCGGCGCTGAACCGGGCCTGGACCCTGGTCCAGGACAGCCGCGACGCCGAGACCGAGGCCCGGCTGGACGCGGTCTCGGCCGCCGGCGGCTGCCACGCCTGCCACAGCCACCAGAGCTGCACGGCCTACTGCCCCAAGGCGCTCAACCCTACGGCCTCGATCGCCGGGCTCAAGCGCCTGACGACGCGGCGGGCTCTCTGGGCGCGCGCCCTCCGGGGGCGCTCATGACCCTGCGGCTCTACCTGGCGCAGCGGATCTCGGCGGTGGTCATGCTGCCGCTGGTCCTGGTGCACCTGGGGACCATCCTCTACGCCGTCGACGCCGGCCTGACCGCGGCCGAGATCCTCGCCCGCACCCGGGGCAGCCTGTTCTGGGGCCTGTTTTACGGGCTCTTCGTCGCGGCCGCGGCGGTCCATGCCGCGATCGGCTTGCGCGGCGTGCTCGGCGAGTGGACGCCGCTCAAGGGGCGGGCGCTGGACGGCGCGGCGCTGCTCTTCGGCCTGGTCCTGGCCGGGCTGGGCGCGCGGGCGGTCACCGCCGTGGTGCTGGCATGAGCGGGCCGCGGCGGCAGACGCTCTGGCGCGCGGCCCTGCTGCACCGGCTCTCGGGGCTGGGGCTGGCGGCCTTCCTGCCGCTGCACTTCCTCTTCCTGGGCGAGAGCCTGGCCGGCGAGGCGGCGCTGGACTCCGCCCTCGCCTGGACCGAGAATCCCCTGGTCAAGGCGGCCGAGATGGGCCTGGTCTTCCTGCTGACCGTCCATCTGCTCGGCGGCGTGCGTCTGCTGGTGCTGGAGAACTTCCCCTGGCGCGACTGGCAGAAGACCTGGGCCTCGATCGCGGCCGGCGCCTCGCTCCTGGTCGCCTTCCTGTTCCTTTTCAGGGTGTTGTAGTGCGTAGTTGCCGGTTAAGGAGAGTCACCCCCTCCCGACCCTCCCCCGTCAAGGGGGAGGGCTTATGAGTTGGCAGCCGCATCTTTCTCCCTCCCCCTTGACGGGGGAGGGTCGGGGTGGGGGTGATTCACCGACTTTTGCCAGCAAGGACGAGACATGTCC
>JAKSBE010000413.1 GCA_022361275.1 Kiloniellales bacterium | reverse complement strand
CACGCCTTCGGCGACCAGTACCGCGCGACCGACTTCCTGGTCCCCGGCCCCGGCAAGCTGACAATGACCTTCACGCCGGCCGACGGCGGCGAGGCGATCAGCCACGAGATCTTCGACTTCCCCGAGGGCGGCATCGCCCTGGGCATGTACAACCTCGACGAGTCGATTCGCGGCTTCGCCAGGGCCTGCATGAACTACGGCCTGGCCCTGGGCTGGCCGGTCTACCTCTCGACCAAGAACACCATCCTCAAGGCCTACGACGGCCGCTTCATGGACCTCTTCCAGGAGGTCTTCGACGCCGAGTTCAAGGACAAGTTCGCGGCCAAGGCCCTCACCTACGAGCACCGCCTGATCGACGACATGGTGGCCTGCGCGCTGAAGTGGTCCGGCGGCTTCGTCTGGGCCTGCAAGAACTACGACGGCGACGTGCAGTCCGACACCGTGGCCCAGGGCTTCGGCTCGCTGGGCCTGATGACCTCGGTGCTGATGACGCCGGACGGCAACACCATCGAGGCCGAAGCGGCCCACGGCACCGTGACCCGCCACTACCGGCTGCACCAGCAGGGCAAGGAGACCTCGACCAATCCCATCGCCTCGATCTTCGCCTGGACCCGGGGGCTCGCCTACCGCGGACGCTTCGACGACACGCCCGACGTCGTGGCCTTCGCCGAAGCCCTGGAGAAGGTCTGCATCGACACGGTGGAATCCGGCTTCATGACCAAGGACCTGGCCCTGCTGATCGGGCCGGACCAGACCTGGCTCAACACCGACCAGTTCATGGACAAGATCGACGAAAACCTTCAGGAGGCGATGAAATGACGGCAGGCCGCCGGCTGACCTACCTCGTCCTGACAGCATTCTTTGCGGGAGCTCTCATCATGACCCAAGGCAGCGAGGGGGCCGGCGCCGCCTCCGATCCGGAAAACACCCTGATCATGGAACTCAAGGACGGCAAGGTCGTCATCGAGCTCTATCCCGACGTCGCACCCCAGCACGTCGCCCGCATCAAGGAGCTGGCGCGCGCGGGCTTCTACGACGGCATCGTGTTCCACCGCGTCATCGGCGGCTTCATGGCCCAGACCGGCGACCCGACCGGGACCGGCCGCGGCGGCTCCGACAAGCCGGATCTGCCGGCCGAGTTCTCCGACCGGCCCTTCGAGCGGGGCACCGTCGGCATGGCCCGCAGCCAGAACCCCAACAGCGCGAACAGCCAGTTCTTCATCTGCTTCGCCCCGGCCACCTTCCTGAACGGCCAGTACACGGTCTTCGGCAAGGTCGTCGAAGGCATGCAGTACGTCGATCTGATCAAGAAGGCGCCGGACAGCGACCGCAGCGGGACGGTCGAGAATCCGGACAAGATGATCTCCCTGAAGGTCGCCGCCGACGTGCAGTGACCCCTGCCCCGCCGGCAGGGAGGTCCGAGCCCCTGGGAGCCGCCCGCCCAGTTCAATCCTTTTTGGACGAGGCGGCCTCGGCCGTGAACGGCGGCTGAGCGGCGGCCGGCTCGGCGATCTTCTCCGCGTGGTGGCAGGCGACCCGCCGGCCGTCGAAGGCGCGCAGTTCGGGGCGCTCGCGGCTGCAAAGCTCCGTGGCATGCGGACAGCGGCGGTGGAAGGCACAGCCGGGCGGCGGGTCCAGCGGCGACGGCAGTTCGCCCTTGAGTCCGATCCGCTTGTGCCGGCGCTGCGGGTCCACCGCCGGCGTGCTGGCCAGGAGGGCGCGGGTGTAGGGATGCGCGGGCCGCTCGAAGATCGCGTCGCGGCCGCCCTGCTCCACCGGCCGGCCCAGGTACATCACCATGACCTCCTCGCAGATGTGGCGCACCACCGACAGATCGTGGGAGATGAAGAGGTAGGCGAGGTTGAACTCTTCCTGGAGGTCCATCAGCAGGTTCAGGACCTGGGCCTGGATCGAGACGTCGAGCGCCGAGACCGGCTCGTCGGCGACCAGGATCCGCGGTTGCAGCATCAGTGCCCGGGCGATGGCGATGCGCTGGCGCTGGCCGCCCGAGAACATGTGCGGATAGCGGTTGTAGTGCTCGGGACGCAGCCCGACCTTGGCCATCATCTCCCGCGCCCGCTCGGCCCGCTCGGCCGCAGTCATTCCGGTGTTGATGACCAGGGGCTCCTCGAGGATCGTGCCGATCTTCTTGCGCGGGTTGAGGGAGCCGAAGGGGTCCTGGAACACGATCTGGACGACCTTGCGGATCTCCTTAAGCTCCGCCGCTCCGGCCCGGGTCACGTCCCGGCCGTCGATGATCAGCCGGCCCGCGGTCGGCCGCTCGATCTGTGTGACCAGGCGGGCCAGGGTCGACTTGCCGCAGCCGGACTCGCCGACCACCGCCAGGGTCTTGCCGGGCGCCAGGGTGAAGGACGCGCCGGCCAGGGCCTTGACCGTCGCCTTCCCGGTGAAGAAGCCGCGCCGAACCTCGTAGTGGCGGGCGAGGTCGACGGCTTCGAGGACCGCTGCCGGGGCGGTTGCGGCGCACGGGATGCTCATGCCGCGTCTCCCGTGGCGCCGCCGTCGGAGGGGCGCTCCAGGGGATGAAAGCAGCGCACCCGGCCGCCGCCGTCGCCTTCGAGCGCCGGCCGCTCGCCGCGGCAGCGCGCATCGGCGAAGCGGCAGCGCGGATTGAAGAGGCAGCCTTCGGGCCGGTCGCCGGCCCCAGGCACCACCCCGGGGATGGTCGGCAGGCGCCGGCTGCCCTTGGCCCGCTCGGGCAGCGCGGCGAGCAGCGCCGCGGTGTAGGGATGCCGGGGATGGACGAAGAGCCCCTCGACCCCGCGCTCCTCGACCTGCTGGCCGGCGTACATCACGGCCACGCGCTGCGCCGTCTCGGCCACGACCGCCATGTCGTGCGTGATCAGCACCAGGGCCATGCGGCGCTCCCGCTGCAGCCGCAGCAGCAGGTCGAGGATCTGGGCCTGGATGGTCACGTCGAGCGCCGTCGTCGGCTCGTCCGCGATCAGGAGTCGCGGATTGCAGGCGATCGCCATGGCGATCATGACCCGCTGGTTCATACCGCCGGAGAGCTGGTGCGGGAAGGCGCCGAGACGGGTCTCCGGATCCGGAATGCCGACCAGGTCGAGCAGCTCGGCGGCGCGCCGGCGGCGCTCCTGGCGGGCCAGGCCCTCGTGGACCTTGAGCGACTCCATGATCTGGAAGCCCACGGTGAAGCAGGGATTGAGGCTGGTCATGGGCTCCTGGAAGATCATCGCCATGTCCTTGCCGACGATCCGCCGCCGCGCCGCGGCCGAGAGGCCGAACAGATCCTGGCCGGCGAATGCCAGGCGGTCGGCCTTGACCGTCGCGGTCCAGGGCAGGAGGCCCATCAAGGCCAGCATGGTCACGCTCTTGCCGGAGCCGGACTCCCCGACCACGCCGAGGATGTCGCCCTCGTCCAGGGCCAGGTCGATGCCGTCGACGGCGCGGAAGGGTCCGAAGGCGGTCTGGAACTCGACCGAAAGGTTGCGGATCTCGAGCAGGGACACGGCGCTCAGCTCCGCTTCAGCTTCGGGTCCAAGGCATCGCGCAGGCCGTCGCCCATGAGGTTGAAGGACAGCACCGTGATCAGGATCGCCAGGCCGGGGAAGGTCACCACCCACCAGGCCCGGGTGATGAAGTCGCGGGCGTCGGCCAGCAGGGTGCCCCATTCGGGCGTCGGCGGCTGCGCGCCCATCCCGAGAAAGCCCAGCGCGGCGGCGTCAAGGATCGCGGTCGAGAAGCCCAGGGTCGCCTGGACGATCAGCGGCGCCATGCAGTTGGGCAGGACCGTCGAGAACATCAGGCGGAAGAGCCCGGCGCCCGAGACCCGGCTGGCGGTGACGTAGTCCTTGGACAGCTCGGCGATCGCCGAGGCCCGGGTCAGGCGCACGAAGTGCGGCATGTAGACCACGGCCACGGCGATCATGGCGTTCTCCAGGCCCGGCCCGAGGATCGCCACGATGACAAGGGCCAGGAGCAGGCTGGGCACCGCCAGGATGATGTCCATGAGGCGCATGATCACGGTCTCGACGATGCCGCGGAAGAACGCGGCGACCAGCCCCAGCAGGATGCCCGAGGACAGCGACAGCGTGACCACGATGCAGCCGATCAGAAGCGAGTAGCGCGCGCCGTGCATGATCCGCGACAGCATGTCGCGCCCGGTCGCATCGGTGCCCAGCGGGAAGGCCCAGCTGCCGCCCTCCTGCCAGGCCGGCGGCTGCAAAAGGTGATCGCGGAACTGCTCGTTGGGTGGATGGGGCGCGATGACGTCCGCCAGAATCGCGGTCAGGACCACCAGGACGATGACGACCATGCCGATCACGGCGCCCCGGTTCTCGCTGAAGTAGAACCAGAACTCCTTCAGCATCAGGAGGGTGGCGTTCTCCTCGCGCGTCTGGGCTTGCGCCTTGGATGTCCGGGTGATCTCGGTCATGCCTCTAACCCGTGTGCCGGATACGCGGGTTGATCAGTCCGTAGAGCAGATCGACGAGCATGTTCACGATCATGACGATCCCCGCAATCATCAGCAGCCCGCCCTGCACCGCGGGGTAGTCGCGGCGGAAGATGGAGTCGACCATCCATTTGCCGATCCCGGGCCAGGAGAAGATCGTCTCGGTCAGGATCGCGCCGGCGAGCAGCACGCCGACCTGAAGGCCGATCACCGTGACCACCGGGATCAGGGCGTTGCGCAGCGCGTGCAGGCCGACCACCCGCAGCGGCGGCAGGCCCTTGGCGCGCGCGGTGCGGACGTAGTCCTCGCTGAGCACCTCGAGCATGGCCGAGCGGGTCTGGCGCGCGATCACCGCCATGGGGATCGTCGCCAGGACGACGGTCGGCAGGATCAGGTGGCGCACCGCCGAGCGGAAGGCGCCCTCCTGGCCCGACAGCAGGCTGTCGATCAGCATGAAGCCGGTCACCGGCTCGAAGAAGTACAAGACCGATATCCGCCCGGAGACCGGAGTCCAGCCGAGGGTGACGGAGAAGTAGATGGTCAGCAACAGGCCCCACCAGAAGACCGGCATGGAATAGCCGGTCAGGGAGACGGTCATGACCCCGTGGTCCAGGATCGTGCCCCGCTTGACCCCGGCGAGGATGCCGAAGGGCAGGCCGATCAGGATCGCCAGGACGATGGCGCAGAGCGACAGTTCGATGGTCGCCGGGAAGAGGGTCAGGAACTCCTCGACCACCGGGCGTCGGGTGACGATCGACTGGCCGAGGTCGCCCTGAAACAGGTCGCCGACGTAGATCAGGTATTGCTGCCACAGCGGCTTGTCGTAGCCGAACTGGGCCATGAGTTCCGCATGGCGCTCCGGGCTGATGCTGCGCTCGCCGGCCAGGACCTCGATCGGATCGCCCGGGATCAGGCGGATGAAGGCGAAAGCGGCGATCGTAACCCCGATGAATGTCGGGATCAGGTGCCCCAATCGCGTCAGCACAAAGCGCAGCATGACTTGCCCATCCAGCCGCCGAGAAAGTCGGGCGCGGAAGGCTGGCCCTCCCCGCCCCTTTTCACCTCGTCAGGCTGCGCCTATTCCTGCAGGTCGACGCCGTAGAAAACGTGGGTCCCCAGAGGATTGATGCGGAAGTCGACAACCTCCTTGCGCACGGGCTTGAAGACGTTCGAGTGTGCGATGGTGACCCAGGGCGCCTCCTCTTTGAAGATCGTCTGCGCTTCCTTGTAGAGCCTGATCCGGTCTTCCTTCTCGCTAGCGGTCTTGGCCTTCTGGATCAGGTCCTCGAAGGGCTGGTGACACCAGCGGGCGCGGTTCGAGCCGCCGACACCGTCACAGCCCAGCAGCACGGCCAGGAAGTTGTCCGGGTCGCCGTTGTCGCCGGACCAGCCGAGCAGGAGCGTGTCCTGCTCGCCGTCCTTGGAGCGCTTGAGATACTCGCCCCATTCGAAGGAGACGATCTCGGCCTTGACCCCGACCTTCCGCCAATCGGCCTGGATCAGCTCGGCCATGCGGCGGGCGTTGGGGTTGTAGGGCCGCTGCACCGGCATGGCCCAGATGTTGGTCTCGAGGTCCTTGACCCCGGCCTCGGCCAGCAGCTTCTTGGCCTGCACCGGGTCGTAGGGATAGTCCTCGACCTCGTCGTTGTAGGACCAGATGGTCGGCGGGATCGGGTTCTTGGCCACCTTGCCGGCGCCCTGGAAGACCACTTCGATGATCGCCTGCTTGTTGATGGCCATACTCAAGGCTTGGCGGACCTTCTTGTCGTCGAAGGGCTTCCGCTCGACGTTGAAGCTTAGATAGCCGACGTTCAGGCCCTCTTGCTGGAGCAGCTCGATATCCGGATCCGACTTCATGGCTTCCAGGTCGGCCGGGTTCGGATAGGGCATGACGTGGCATTCGCCGGCCCGGAGCTTCTGATAGCGAACGTTGGCGTCGGGGGTGATCGCGAAGATCAGGTTGTCGATCGGCGCCTTGCCGGCCCAATAGTCCGGGTGCGCCTTGTAGCGGATCACCGCGTCCTTCTGGTAGGCCACGAACTGGAAGGGGCCGGTGCCGACCGGCGCCAGATCGACCTTCTCCGGGGTGCCGGCCTTCATCATGGCGTCCGCGTACTCGGCCGAGAAAATCGAGGCGAAATCCATGCCCAGATTGGCGATCATCGGCGCCTCGGGCCGGTTGAGGACGAACTTCACCGTGTAGTCGTCGACCTTGACCACGTCCTTCAGCAGGTCGGGCATGGACATGCTGTTGAAGTACTCGTAGGACCCGCCCGAGATCGCGTGGTAGGGATGATCCTTCCTCAGCTGGCGCAGGAAGCTGAAGAGGACGTCGTCGGCGTTGAAGTCACGGCTCGGGGTGAAGTCCTTGGTGGTATGGAACTTGACGTCCTTGCGCAGGGTGAAGGTGTACTCGAGGCCGTCGCCCGACACCGTCCAGTCCTCGGCCAGCGCCGGCACGATGTCGGTCGTGCCCCGCTCGAAGTCGACCAGGCGGTTGTAGATCGGCTGTGAGGTGGCGTCGAAGGTGGTGCCAGCAGTATAGAACACCGGGTTGAAGCCCTCCGGGCTGCCTTCCGAGCAGAAGACCAGGGTCTTGGCCTGTGCCGGCAGGCTAACGCAGAGGGTCGCCGCCACCGCCAGGGTAGCGGACAGCATTGGGCGTTTCACGGGTGTCCTCCCAGTTATCGCATTCTGAGTTAGGTCTGCTTAGGACGTGGTCAGGGGGAATCCATCCCCGTATCGGGCGGTAGTGAGGCACGACGGAATGAGCCTGTCAACTGAAGGCCCGCCCACATAATAGGAAATTTTTCCGCTGCCCGATGCGCCGCATGACGACGCTTCCGCCTGCAGGCGGCGCGGCCAAAAGCCGTCGATTCACGGAGACTGACCTAAGCGGGCTGCTGCTCGGCGAGGGCCCCCTCGATGGCGGTCAGGGCCGCGGTGGCTCTGCTGCCGTCGGGCCCGCCGGCCTGGGCCATGTCGGGGCGGCCGCCGCCGCCCTTGCCGCCCAGCGCCTCGGAGCCGCGGCGCACCAACTCGACCGCGCTGAGGCGCGCGGTCAGATCCTTGGTTACCCCGACCACGATCGAGGCCTTGCCCTCGTTGACAGAGATCAGGGCCACGACTCCGCTGCCGACCTGGCGCTTAAGCTCGTCGGCCAGGGGCTTGAGGTCGCGCGGGGGGATGTCCTCGAGAACCCGCCCGGTGAAGGCGATGCCGCCGACGTCGCGCGCCTCGGGCGCCGCGGCGCCGTTGCCGCCGCCGGTCGCCAGGCGCTTCTGCGCGTCCTTGAGCTCGCGCTGCAGCCGCTTGCGCTCCTCGAGCAGCCCGGCGATCCGCTCCGGCAGCTCCGCCGGCGCCGCCTTCAGGGTGCCCGCGGCCTCCTGAAGGAGCCGTTCCTGGGCCTCGACGTGGGTCAGCGCCGCCTCGCCGACGAGCGCCTCGATGCGGCGCACGCCCGAGGCCAGGGCCTCCTCCCGGGTGATCTTGAGGAAGCCGATGTCCCCGGTCCGCCGGACGTGGGTGCCGCCGCAGAGCTCGGTCGAATACTGGCGGTCCGCGCTCTTGCGGCTGTCGGCGCCGCCCATGGAGACGACCCGCACCTCCTCGCCGTACTTCTCGCCGAAGAGCGCCAGGGCGCCGGCCTCGATCGCCGCCTCTGGAGTCATGAAGCGCGTCTCGACCGGGGCGTTGAAGCGGATCCGCGCGTTGACGTCGGCCTCGATCGCCGCCAAGTCCTCGGGGCTCAGGGCCTTGGGGTGACTGAAGTCGAAGCGCAGGCGATCGGGCGCGACCAGCGAGCCCTTCTGGGTGACGTGGTCGCCGAGGCGCCGGCGCAGCGCCTCGTGCAACAGATGGGTCGCCGAGTGATGCACCCTCAGGCCACCGCGGCGCTGGCCGTCGACCCGCAGCTCGACCGCCTCGTCCAGCGCGATCTCGCCTTCGGTGACCTTGCCGCTGTGGACGTGCAGGTCGCCGAGCTTCTTCTGGGTGTCGGAGATCACGATCTCGGCGCCCTCGGCGGAGAAGATGATGCCCTGGTCGCCCTGCTGGCCGCCCGACTCGCCGTAGAAGGGCGTCTGGTTGGTCAGGACCGTCACCGCCTGGCCCGCCTTGGCGCTCTCGACCGCTTTGCCCTCGACCACGAGCGCGACGATCTGGCCCTCCGCGCTCTCGGTGTCGTAGCCCAGGAATTCGGTCGCCCCGACCTCCTCGCGCAGCTCGAACCAGAGCGTCTCTGTGGCCGCCTCGCCGGAGCCGGCCCAGGCCTTGCGGGCGGCCGCGCGCTGGCGCTCCATGGCGGCATCGAAGCCGCCCTGATCGACGCTGCGCCCCTGGCCGCGCAGGATGTCCTGCGTGAGGTCGAGCGGGAAGCCGTAGGT
>JAKSBE010000574.1 GCA_022361275.1 Kiloniellales bacterium | reverse complement strand
GCCGGCCTCGCTCACCGCGTGCGGACCGGCGCCGCCGTAGACGTAGGTCCCGACGTCCGACTTGGTCTTCAGGTTGCCGAGCGCGTCGTAGGTGTAGGCCGTGGTCGCGAGGGTGCCGCCGCCGGGGGCGGTGTCGACCAGCGTCGCGCTGGTCAGACGGTTGAGGCCGTCGTAGAGGAAATCCTCCGTGCGGTCCTGGCGCCGGTCCGCGCGCTGCTTGAGGTTGCCCAGCTTGTCGAAGTCGTAGGCCAGGTCCTGGATCACGGCCCCGGCGAGGTCGGTGGTGATGCTGTCGATCCGGCCGGTCCGGGGGTCGAAGGCGTTGGTGGTGACCACGCCGTTGCCGAAGGCCTCCCGGGTGACCTGGCCCTCGGCGTTGACGGCCTCGGCCTGCCAGAAGACCGTGGCCCCGCCGTCCTCGGCGACCGAGGCCAGATAGCCGCGGGCGTTGTAGACGTTGCGCACCGCGAAGCCGGAGGGATAGGTCAGCACCTCCGGCCGCCCCGCGGGGTCGTAGGTCACCGACTGGGTATAGGTAATCCCGTCGATGGTCGTGGCGGTCGCGCTGGGCCGGCCCAGGCTGTCGTAGCTCTGGGTCATGCTGTAGCCGCTGTGCGGCGCCGAGACGCCGTGCAGCTTGCCGACGCCCTTGGCGGCCGTGTCGTAGCTCCAGTCGGTGATGCCCTCGTCCTCGACCCTCTGGGTCAGCCGGCCCAGGGGGTCGTACTCCAGGGTGACGCTCTGGCCCTTTGGATCGGTCTGCAGGGTCAGTTCGCCCAGGACGTTGTAGTCGTAGGTCCACTGGCCCATGTCGGGGTCGTCCATGGAGGTCTTCAGGCCCCGGACGTCGTAGTCCATGGTCGTGACCACGCCCGGGCCCGGGTCGCCCAAGGCCCGGCGCGCGGTCTGCGCCAGGTTGCCGAAGGGGTCGTAGCGGTAGGCGATCGTGGTGCCGAGATTGTCGGTGACCTCGACCAGCTCGCCGCGGGCGTTGCCCTTGCGGGTCTGGTCCTGGTTCAGTGCGTTGGTCCGGACGCTGGTCAGGCCGTCGTAGACCACCGACTCCACCCCCTGGTCGGGCCGGGTGACGCTCAGGACCCGGCCGAGCACGTCGTAGGTCGAGGTCGCCGTCTGGATGTCGGCGGCGGCGGTGCCCGCGAAGTAGGGCCGGGTGGTGGCGACCACCTCGCCGCGTTCGTTGAAGGTCGTGTCGACGAAGACCCGGGTGCCGTCGAAGCCCTCGGTCTCGGCGCGGAAGCTGCGGTTGAGGGCGTCGAAGTACTCGACCGCGCGCGGGCCGATGGCGGCGCCCGAGGCGCTGTCGAAGTCCTGCTGGCTGACCGCGTAGACGCCGCCCGGCGGGCACTGGGC
>JAKSBE010000591.1 GCA_022361275.1 Kiloniellales bacterium | reverse complement strand
GCCCCTGAACGTAAGGCGGGCGGGCCGGCCTTGGCGGCCTGGCTAGGGCATTGCCCCTCGCGGCCGGGCTGAATATCTTTTTCCGTAATCGAAGTGGGGCCGGAGCGGGCCTGAAGCAGCGCCCGCCGCCGGCCCCTTGTCTGTCCGCCCGCTTCCGCCGCCGGGGCCCCGGGCCCGCGGCGCCCCACGACCTCGGGAGGCCCGTCATCGACACCCCCATCCTGAACGATCCCGTCTTCAGGACCGTGGTCGCGCCTTTCGCCGTGAGCCTGGTCCTCGCCGGCCTGCTGCGGCTCAGCGGCGGTCCCAAGAGCGGGCCGGCGATGATGAGCCTGTCGATCGTGGCCGGGGTGATCGTGGCCTTCCTGCTGACCGGCCTGGCCGAGCCCTTTCCGCCCAAGACCGGCCTCGGCAAGGCCTTCTATCTGATCGTTGCGGCGGCGCTGCTCGGCTTGGTCTTCGAGGTCTCCTACCTGGCCAAGCCGGCCGAGGAGCCGGCGCTGCTCGGTTTTCCCCTGGTCGCCCTGATCTGGCTCGCCTGGCCGAAGCTGATGGTCGGGCCGGGTGTCGGCGACGTCGTGGTCCTGTCCGTGGCCTGGATCGCCGGAATCGTCTGGCTGGCCCGCTTCCGCGCCATGGCCGCCAAGGCCGGGGCGCTGCCCGGCGGCCTGCTGCTCTGCCTGGCCGGCGGCGGGGTGGCAGGCACCGCCCTGATCGCCGACGCCGTGGGTCTCGGCCTCTTCGCCGCTTCGGTGGCGGTCTCGGCGCTGGGCTTCGCGCTCTGGCGCCTGGCTGCGCTGATGCTGATGGGTTCGCCCGGCAGCTTCGGGCCCCTGCCGGTCTTCAGCGGCGGCGGCGCCCTGCTGGTCTTCGTCTACCTGATGATCGTCCAGGTGCCGCGGATCAGCCTCTGGGCCCTTCTGGTCCTGGTCCTGCTGCCCTTCGTGCTGCTGCCCTTCAAGCGGCTGCTGCTCTTCGACACCACGGCCAGCGGCCTGATCACCGCGGTCCTGGTCTCGGTGCTCGGCGGCAGCCTGGCCGCCGCCGCCGTCGGCATCGCCTTCCTTTCCGTGACCTCTTAAGCCGCCCTGCCGCTCAGCAGGCCCTCGCGGCGCTTCAGTCCGGTGAAGAGGAACTCGGTCAGGGCCGCGACGCGGGCCGCCTGCCGCAGGTCGGGATGGGTCAGGATCCAGAGGCCGGCTTCCAGCGCGGGCTGCGGCGGCAGGACTCGAACCAGGTCCGGTGCCGGATCGCCGAGATAGCAGGGCAGAACCCCTTGGCCCAGGCCGGCCTGCAGGGCGGCGAACTGGTTGGCCACGCTGTTCGCCCGGTAGACGACGCGGCCCGGCGGCGCCTCGGTCTCGACCCAGGCCTTGAGGGTGTTGCTCTGGCCGTCGTCCTCCCAGGCCACCCAGGGCAGATCTTCCGGCCTTGCCACCGCGGCGCGCCGGCCGCGTGCCGCATAGACCGTTGCCGCCAGGCCGGCGACCCGGCGGCCGACCAGGCTCGCCTGGGGCGCGTTGGTCGCGCGCAGCGCCACGTCCGCCTCGCGCCGGCCCAGGTTCAGGGTGCGGTTGTCGATCGCCAGCTCCAGGACGATGCCGGGAAAGGCCCGGCGGAAGTCCGCCAGCAGGGGCAGCAGCAGGTGGTTGGCGATGTCGTCCGGCGCGGTCAGGCGCAGCGACCCGCGCAGCCGGATGTCGCGGCCGCTCAGCAGGCGCTCCAGGCCCTGAAGCTCGGCCTCCATGCGCTCGGCCGCCTCGATCAGGGTCTCGCCTGCCGGCGTCGCGACGTAGCCGCCGCTCCGCCGGCGGAACAGGGTCTGGCCGCTGGCGGCCTCGAGCGCGGCCAGCCGCCGCGAGACGGTCGAGTGATTGACCCCCAGCGTGCGCGCCGCGGCCGAGAGCGAGCCGCCGCGCGCCACCGCCAGGACGGTGCCGAGGTCGCTCGAGGTCAGGGGCATGGGGTCAGGGACATGGGGGTCGGGGGCATAGGCGTGCCTTTCTCCACAGAGGCCTGTGCATCAATGCACAGGCGATCCGCAAAAACGAGTCATTCCGGCGCATTGTGACAATGACTACCTTTCCTTCCAGACTGCGGTCCCGCCCGGATCGCGGCGCCCTGAGCGGGACGGAGAGGGCACGGCCATGTGAGTGGCCATTTGAACGGCCATGTGATCTGCGCCGGCGACCGCGTTCCGTTGCGCTGCCGCCGGGCGTTCCGACGAACCACAGAGGAGGCGCAGGGATGCGTAAGACGAGGACGACGGCTTGGCGGAACCTAGCTCTCGCCAGCGGCCTGCTGGCAGTGGCGGCGCTGGGCAGCGGGACGGCGGCCCAGGCCGCGGGGACCTATAGCTTCGACAAGGGCCACACCAAGATCCTGTTCTTCTGGAACCATCTCGGCATGTCGAACCAGTCGGCCCGCTTCGACGACTTCGACGGCACCGTGGTCTTCGATCCCGAGAAGCTGGAAAACAGCAAGGTCGACGTCACCATCAAGACCGCCAGCGTGGACACCGACGTCCCCGCCTTCGACGACCACCTCAAGAGTGCCGACTTCTTCAATGCCGAAAAGCATCCCGAGATCACCTTCGTCAGCACGGCTGTGCGCAAGACCGGCCAGGAGACCGGCCAGGTCGTCGGCGACCTGACCATCAACGGCGTGACCAAGCCGGTGACCTTGGACGTCACCTTCAACTTCATGGGCGAGCATCCGCTGAGCGCCTTCAACGAGAACTACAAGGGTGCCCAGTACGCGGCCTTCTCGGCCCGGACCCGGGTTCTGCGCAGCGACTTCAACGTCGGCCGCTACGCGCCGCTGACCTCGGACACGGTCGACATCATGATCGAGACCGAGCTGCGCAAGGTCGAGTAGACCCGACGGGCGGAGACGTGGCAGGATCGCCCGGCGGTGCAAACTCCGGGGGCCGTCGAGATGAGACTGCGCAACGGCGATGGCCGCTACGGGGCCCTGGCCCAGTTCTTCCACTGGGCCACCGTAGCGCTGGTGGTCGCGCTGCTCGCGATCGCGGCCTACATGACCGGGCTGCCCCTGAGTCCGGAAAAGATTCAGGTCTACAACCTGCACAAGTCCCTGGGCGTGCTGGTCCTGGCCCTGACCCTGCTGCGCCTGGTCTGGCGCTGGCTCTCGCCGCCGCCGGCCCTGCCGGCCGGGATGTCCGCCTGGGAGCGCCGGGCCGCCCGGACCAGCCACCTCTTGCTCTACCTGCTGCTCTTCGCCCAGCCGCTGACCGGGATCGTGCATTCCTGGTCGGCCAACTTCCCGGTGGTGATCTTCGGCTGGTTGACCCTGCCGAACCTGATCGGGCCGGACCAGTGGCTGAAGGAGATCCTGGAGGAGACCCACCACCTCATGGGCTGGGCGCTCTGCGGCCTGTTCCTGGTTCATGCGGCGGCGGCGCTGCGGCATCATTTCCAGCTCAAGGACGACGTCCTGCGTCGCATGCTGCCCTGGGGCTAAACACCTAGAGGCATAATCTCTGTGCAGAGCTACCAGGCCCCCTTGTCGATGCTAAGGAGCAGAGGGCGGTGGTCGGAGACTTCCGGGGTGTCCAGCACCGCGAAGGAGGCATCCGCCAGGGCCGAACTGACGAACATGTAGTCGGCGAACTTGCCGGGCTTCTTGTAGTGCGATGTCCGCGTGCTCTGGAACCCGCGGCCGGTCACCAAATCCCTAAGGCCGATCTCGGCCATCACCTGAAAGGTCCGGCTCTCCGGAAGCACGTTGAAGTCGCCGCAGACCACGGTGCGGTCGTCGGACTCCGCGACGGACTGCGTCAGCGACGCCAGTCTCCGCGCCTGCGCCAGGCGCGCGGGCGTATCCTGCTTGCCCGCGAGGTCGCGTAGTCCGTGCAGATGCACGACGGTCACCGGAAACCCCCTCTCGTAGTCGAAGATGCGGACCGCATGCGCGTTGCGCGGCCTCGGGTGATCCCCGTAGCCGTAGGGGGAGAACGCGCGATGCACGAAGCCCTGCTTCTGCGCGATGATCGGCAGCGACTTGCGGACGAAGGTCGCCAGCCCCCACTGGCTGTCGTAGCGTCTGTCGCCGTCCCAGAGATCGCCCCGCGCCGCCGGACAGAAAACGGCGACGTGGTCGGGCAAGGCCCCGCTGACCTCCTCGAAGAAACGGGCGCGCTGCGCCAGCTCGATGTCCCGGTCGCGATAGGTCAGCCACGCCTTGTCCGCCTGCGGCGTATGGACGACTTCCTGCAGACACAGGACGTCGGGGCAGGTTTCCGCGATGAAGGGAAGGAGGCGATCCTGCAGCTTCCCGCCCCAGCCGTTCAAGCTCATGATCTGCATGAATCCTGCGAAGCCCCGGCGACAGATGGGAGATCAGACCGCCAGATCGGATAGAAACCCGGCCCTGACGTCAATGACGCATCGCGCCGGACAAACCCGTCGCCGTATGCTACTCGGACCTATGCGCAGTTCCTATGACAGGATCGGTGTCGATTATTCCGATCTCAGGAAGCCCGACAGCCGCATCGGGACGCGGATCGCAAGGGCCCTGGGCACCGCAGAAACCGTCCTGAATGTCGGCGCTGGAGCGGGGTCTTACGAGCCCGCCGACAGGCGAGTCACGGCTGTCGAGCCTTCGGAGGAAATGATCCGACAGCGCAGCGCATCGGCGGCTCCGGTTGTTCGGGGGCATGCCGAAGACCTCCCCTTCGGCGACGATTCCTTCGATGCGTCGATGGCGATCCTGACGGTTCACCATTGGGCCGACCAGGCGCAAGGCCTCAAAGAGATGAGTCGCGTGACGCGGGGCCCGGTCGTCGTGCTGACATACGATCCCTCGCATCGGGGGTTCTGGCTTGCGGACTACATTCCGGAGCTCGTGGCGCTGGACGAGGCGCAGATGCCGAGGATGACAGACTATGAGACGTGGCTTGGGCCGCTGGAGATTTCGGCCGTTCCCATTCCGCGTGACTGTACTGACGGTTTCTTGTGCGCCTATTGGCGGCGGCCTGCGGCGTATCTCGATCCCAGAATCAGGGCCGCGATGTCTTCCTTCTGGGCGCTGGACAACGTTGCCGAGGGTTTGAAAAAACTAGCAAGCGACCTGGACACCGGGGCCTGGGCCGAGCGGTATGCCGATCTGCTCAGCCTTGATGCGTGCGACTTCGGCTACCGCCTCGTCACGACGAAATGACACGCACTGAAGATCGCGAGGCCCCCCTTTCAGCAGGCCGCCCCCCACCCTGACCCTCTCCCTCAAGGGGGAGGAGACACTCGGGCGCCGCCGCGCGCCATCAAATGGGTCATGATCAACGCTCCTTGGTATAAGATCCCTAACGTCGTCAGAGTGTCGAGAGCTATGCGGTCTCCGATCAGCAGGCGGAACTTTCTCCTTGGGTCCGGGGCCGCCATCGTGGCGGGCGGGCTCCACCTTGGAACCGAGGCCGTCGAACCGCTGCAAATGCGGTCTCGCGTGACAAGCTACGCGTTTGACGGGCCGGACACGCGGGGTCTGGTCAGCCTCTCGGACAACGCCCCTCCACCGCTTGTCCGTTTGCGTCAGGGCGAACCCGCGGTGATTGACCTGACCAACGGCCTGGACGACTACACGACCATGCACTGGCACGGCATTCGCCTGGCGAACGAGATGGACGGCGTCCCCTACCTGACCCAATTCCCGATCGGAAAAGACGAGACCTTCCGCTATGCCTTCACGCCGCCGGACGCCGGGACCTATTGGTATCACCCGCATTGCATGACGATGCGCCAGATGGCTCACGGCCTGACGGGCATACTGATCGTCGAAGAACCCCGGGACATCGGGTTCGACGAAGACCTGGCGCTCAATCTCAAGGACTTCCGCCTGGACGACGAGGGCCAGCTCCTACCCTTTTTCACGCCGAGAGGGGCCGCCAGAGGCGGAACGCTGGGGAACACGCGGACGACGAACTGGAAGATAGATCCCCGGTACGACGTGCCGGCGGGCGGGCTGCTGCGGTTGCGGTTTGTCGCAACCGATACCACCCGCGTGTACAAGCTCGTGCTTCCGGACCTG
The DNA here is from genome assembly GCA_022361275.1 of Kiloniellales bacterium. Lineage (GTDB taxonomy): Bacteria > Pseudomonadota > Alphaproteobacteria > Kiloniellales > JAKSBE01 > JAKSBE01. Next base: position 8,619 of record JAKSBE010000591.1, on the reverse strand, counting down.
CCCGGCAAGGTGATCGCGTGGGACGGGCATCCGGTAAACGAGCCGGTCCCCTGGCCGACCGAAGAAAGGCCGTTGTGGGTGGGCCCGGGGCAACGCGTCGACATCGCGCTCCGCATGCCCGACGACGAAGGCGTCGATGTTCCGCTGAGTCACTCGATCGGTCGCCGGCGCCTTGCGCTCGCCAGACTCAGGTCTGTTGGAAAGTCCATGAACAGAGATCTGGCCGAACTGCGGCCCTTGCCGGCGAACCCGCTGGCGCAACCGAAGCTCGCGGCGGCCGAGGTCCGCGAGCTCGTATTCGGCTGGTCGCCCGATGGGAATGGCCAAAGAAACGGACTTTGCGGCAGCAACGCCTATTCTTTCTGGTCGATTGACCGCAAGCCCTGGCCCGGAGACGCCGTGGAAAACGTCGGTCCGGTCGCCGAACTCGAGCTCGGGAAAAGCTACATTCTGCGGCTGCGCAACGAGTCGCCCAACCTGCATCCCATTCACCTGCACGGGCTCGCTTTCTTGCCCGTCAGATCAAATCAGCGTCCTCTGCCGAGGAACTGGACCGATACGATTCTGTTGATGAGGAATGAAATCGTCGACATCGCGCTCGTGGCGGATAATCCCGGCGACTGGGCCTTTCATTGCCACGTCATCGAACACCAGAAGACCGGGCTGTCCGGCTATCTCCGGGTTTCCTAGGCCGCCGGGACTGTAACCGCCTGCGGGCCGATGATGAGACCCGGGGGCGCGGTCCGCTCTAGCCCCTCAGCAGGCTCTGAAGCCTCGGGTGCGCCGCGAGATCCTCGATGCCATCGAAGACGACCAGATAGAGTTCGACATGGGCATGCCGGCCCAGACGCTTCGCCGCATCCGGGACCTCCGGGTTGATGCTGGAGTCCTTCTCGAACCAGTACGCGACAAAGGCGGTCACGGACCCCTGGTATCCGACACTCGGAAGGACCTCGGCCAAGACATCCTTCAGATCGCGCTCACCGCTCAAGCAGGCCTGCATCAGGGAACCGCCCGCGACGGCGGACGACCCGAAGAGGCGAGCCCGAAACGCCGCGCGATCAATGCCCAGGTCCTGTTCGATGGTCCTGTCCCAGGGTTTGCGACGTTCCGGCTTGGCGTGCCAGCCATCGATGAGAACGCCATCCGCGTCGAAGAATACCCTCAAGCTCGGTCTCCACGTTCGGCAAGGCCTCGTAGCAAGATATCTTAGGCGTCTTATGCGATATGTCGTCGTGCCCCAGCCGACCGGAAGGGCTCGACCTGGGCCGCAGTCGTGCCCGGGACGCGATCTAGCCCGCACTTCTCACCGTGGTCACGGTCTTCGTCGGTTCCCGGCGATCCGCCCCGCCAGGAGAAGGCCAAGACGTCACGGGGGGCGGTCGCCGCTGTCGCTCCGACAGGCTGCGTCAAGCCCTTTGCCCGATGCCCCGCATCGCGCCGCAGGCCTTTCCTGTCCTCTCGGAGCGACAGCGCCGCGCAGACCATGACCACGGTGAGAAATGCGGGCTAGATGCGGGGCCAGGCGGTCAGGTGGTTGTCCCATTGGACGCCGGGGCCGAAGCCGGCGGCGATGGGCGATACCGTCTCGCGCGCCACGTCGAAGACGGCCCGATCGCCACGGCCGCTCGTCAGCAGGAAGGTCCCGGGCGCGGCGGCGGGCGCGACCCCGCAGCCGTCGGGCAGCGCCGTCGAGCCCAGGAAGCGGCCTTCGCCCAGCGCCCAGAAGGTGATCAGGCCGCCGCGCGGGCTGGAGACCGCGAGGACCTCGCCCGCGGAGTCGAGGGCGAGGCTGCCGCAGTAGTTGCGCATGCGCCGCTGGACAGGTTCGGGCGCGGCCAGAAGGGTGATGGCGTCCTGGCCCCGGTGCAGGGCGACCAGGGGCGGGAGGTCGGACCTGGGCCCCTCGTACTGCAGGGCGATCGCCACCTGGTCGTCCGGGCCGACGACCAGGTGCCGGATGCTGAGCCGGTGGTGTTCCGCGGGCAGGCGATAGTCCGCGCGCAAACGGCCGTCGGCGAGGTCGAGATAGGCCAGGGAGGGCGACATCTCGGGCAGGTTCAGCTTGGCCCGGCCGCTCTCCGGATGGGTGAGGATGCCGCCGTTGGCGACCACCAGGGTCTTGCCGTCGCCCAGCAGCCGAAGGTCGTGCGGCCCGGTCTCGTAGCTGGGGTACTCGCCGAGCCGGCGGTAGCCGTCGGTCGCGTCGCGGATCCCGATGACGCCGCGGCCGGTTTCGTAGGCGTTCTCGCTGCTGAAGAGCGTGCGCCCGTCCTGCGAGAAGACGCCGTGGCCGTAGAAGTGCCGTCCTTCGGCGCTGTCCAGGCGCTGCAGGACGCGGCCGGCCTCGAGGTCGAGGACCAGTGCGAAGCCGCCGGGGCGGCGGGCGAAGACGACCGCCTGGCCCTGGCTGTGAGGGGGGCCGGGGCGCGGGACCACGGCATGACCGCGTCCCGGCAAGGCGAGATCGAAGGCCGGGCGGCCGTCGCGATCGAAGCCGCTGACGAAGTAGCGGCCCTGGCCGTCGCCGCGCGCCGAGAGGAAGAGCGGACGCGGCGCCGCCTGCGCGCCGAGCGGGGCGAGAAGCGGCGCCGCGAGGAGCGCGGCCAGCCAGCCCAGACTCCGGCGCCGGTCAATCGCCGTCGAAGGCATTGAAGCCGACCGGGACGTCGAGCGCGGCCGCGAGCCGCTGCGTCGCCAGTTCCTGCAGGGCCCGCACCTCGGCCAGCAGCCGCTCGACCTTGCCGCGTTCTTCGGCGTCGCCCAGAGCCGCCGAGAGCGGCGGCCGGATCGCCTCGGCCGCGGAGATCGCCGCCTTCAGGCGGTCCCGGAGCGCCTGGTCCAGATCCGGGGCGCCGGCGGCAGGGGCCACGAAGGTCGAAAAGCCCGCCGGCCCGGCATAGAGCTCGTCCAGGGCCCGGAGGTTGGCCCGGAGGTTCGAAAGCGAGGCCTCGCTGCGCCAGGATTCGCTGCGCCGCGGCTTCGCCTTGGCCGCTTCGGCACCGAGCGGCCGGGCGAGCTTGAGGTCGGCGATCATCTGCAGGGACCCGTGGAAGGCCTTGAAGAAGTCGAGGGTCGCCTCCTTGTCGTCCCGATAGTAGGCGTTGTCCTCGCCGGTCGTCTCGAGGACCTGGAGATAGGCGTCGTCCCCGGTTTGCCAGCCGTCGAGGGTGCCGCGGGCCATGACGGCCAGATTGCGGGTAATGGCCCGCAGCACCCGGCAGCGGAAGGCGGCGGCCTCTCCGGCCTCGGCCAGCGCGGCCGCGTCCTTGCCGAAGAGCAGGCGCTCCAGCGCCGGAAACCCCTGCACTGCGACGCTGCCCCGGGCGAAGGCCTGGGGTTCGAGCGCGGCCGGATCGCCGCCGGCGAGCAGCGCGCCCAGATGGCGGCCCGCCGTATTGCGCTGATCCGGCCAGAAGGCGAAGCGGTCGTAGCGTAGCAGGAACTGGACCGGCCCGAAACGCAGGTGCTGGACGCCCATCCAGGCCGCCAGGCCGTCCTTGAAGCGGTCCTGCAGGGCCTGCAGGCCTTCGGTCCGAGGGTCGGCGCAGAAGGCGGCGGCTTCCTCGTCGAGGGCGCCGGTCGCTTCGGCCAGCGCCTCGTAGCGGGGGATGACGTGCTGTTCCGCCAAGCCGAGGTTGAGGCGCCGGTAGGCCGCCATTTCGGCCGCCTCGGCGGTCGCGCCGGTGACGGCGAGGAGCAGCGCGAGACAGCCGAGCGCCAGGCGCATCGAGGCGCGCCGAGCGATGCGCCGAAACGCCGAGAACGGCCATCCTCGCCTTTCGAGAGACTCAGGGTGAGGCTGAGGGTGAGCGGTTACGGGCATTTTTCCTCGTCCGGGCTTGGCCCCGCGCTTTGCGGCTTTTCGAAGGATGACCCTGGGCAAATCGTCGTCTTTCTCGCGCTACAGGGAGTTCAGGAAGCGGATCAGCTGGTCCCGCTCCGCCTTGCTCATCGCCACCACCTTCCGCTTGGCGGCCTCGGCCTCGCCGCCGTGCCAGAGGATGGCTTCCAGCAGGTTCCGGGCGCGGCCGTCGTGGAGGAAGAAGGTGTGGCCGTTGACGGTCTCGGTCAGGCCGATCCCCCAGAGCGGCGGCGTGCGCCATTCCCGGCCGTTCGCATCGCCCTCGGGCCGGCCGTCGGCCAGGCCCGGCCCCATGTCGTGGAGCAGCAGGTCGGTGTAGGGCCAGATGAGCTGGAAGGACTGTTCCGGATTTTTCTCGTCGCGCCGGGTGACGTACTTCGGGCGGTGGCAGGCGATGCAGCCGGAGTCGTAGAAGAGCTTCTTGCCGGCCAGGACATCCGGGTCGTCCAGGTCGCGCCGGGCGGGCACCGCCAGGTTGCGCGAATAGAAGACCAGGAGATCGAGCATGACGTTCGAGGCCTCGAAGCCGTCGTGCGCCGGCGTGTTGCCGTGGGGCGCGTCGCGGCAGCGGTCCTGCGCCGCGGTGCAGTCGCCCCAGGCCGCGGCGGCGGCGACGTTGGAGATGCCGATGTCGCCCCTGAAGGCGTGGGCGCTCTGCTGCCGCACGGTGGGGTTGCCGGCCTTCCAGCCGAAGCGGCCGAGCGCGACCCGCTGCGCCTCGTCGTCCCAGACCCGGTTCGGCCGGCCCGAGATGCCGTCGCCGTCGCGGTCCTCCGGGTCGGCCTGGGCCAGGATGTCGGCCTCGTCGATCGCCTCCAGCAGGCCGAGGCCGATCATCGACTGGGCGACCCGGGGCGACAGCATGACCTCGGGATCGAGCGGGCCGTAGCCGGGCTCGGCGACCGTGTAGCTGGGCTTGCGCAGCTCCACCACCGTACCGTCCGCCAGGGTCACGGGGACCGTCTCGTAGGTGATCCACATCTTGCCTTCGGCCCTGTGGCCCTGGATCGCCAGGTCCTGGAGCTGTCCGCCGTAGACCGGCTCGGGGATCACCCTGGCCCGCCGGCTGTCCAGCAGCTCCCGCTCCTCCGCCGTGCGCGGCGGGACGCTGAGACGCAGGAACATCGAGGTGGCGTTGTCGTCCGGCCAGTTGGCGGCCGGCGGATGGCCGCGGCCGTCCTTGAGGTGGCAGCGCTGGCAGGAGCGGGCGTTGAACAGCGGGCCGAGACCGTCGGAGGCGGTGGTCGAGGCGGGCGCCGAGACCCAGACCTTCTTGAAGATGCCGTTGCCGACCCGGAAGTCGAGCTGGCGCTCGAAGGACATGTTGGCGGAGGGCTGGGAGAAGGCGTCCCGGTTGACGTACTTGGTCGAGGTCGCCGCGCCGCCGGACATCCGCTCGAAGCGCTCCGGCTTCGAGAAATCCGTCGTCGGCGCGACGACCGCCGCGACCCGATCCGCCTCGCCCTGCGACGCCCCGCTCCGCCCGGCCAGCAGGCCGGCCGCGAGCAGGAGTGCCGCAAGGGCGGTGACAAGAGCAAATCTGGGCATTGCCTTTTCGGGCTCCGTCAATCGGACCTGGTGCCGACCTGCAAAACCGGCCCTCTGCAAAACCGGCGTGTCACCCCCACCGCGCGCAGCGCCGCGCTACGCGCTCCTCCCCCTTGGTGGGGGCTGGGTGGGAGTGACGTTCCGAAATCTGCCAGTCAGCACGAGAAGGCTCCGATGCCTACTGGAACACCGCGTCGGGATTGTCCAGGCTGTCCGAGCCCTCGAACGCGATGCTGCCCAGCTCGAGCGCGGCCACGATCCGCTCGATCGACTTGGTCTGGCCGGTCAGGGAGGCGATGACCGCCTCGATGACCGCGTTGCCCTCGGCGTTGTCCGGCCCGATCATCTGGTCGTAGGCCTCGACCGTCTCCGCCCGGGTCTTCATCGCGGTCATGGCGGCGTGGGTCGCCTCCAGCGCGGCCTTCATCTCCTTGTCGAGCTCGGACGAGGTCTTCGCGACCAGATCGGACAGGCCGGGTCCGCTCACGACCTTGCCGTCGACCCGCTCGTAGCGGCCGAGATAGACGTTCCGCATGCCCACGGCGTTGTAGTAGTGCGAGTTGTGGGTGTTGTCCGAGAAGCAGTCGTGCTCCTCCTCCGGGTCGTGGAGCAGCAGGCCCAGCTTGATGCGCTCCCCGGCCAGTTCGCCGTAGGAGAGGCTGCCGAGGCCGGTCAGCATGGCGCGCAGGCCGCCGTCGGCGCCCTCGGCCATGAGCTGCTTGCGGGCCTCCCCGTCCGGCGCCCAGTGGCCGGCCATCTCCGCGAGGTCGTCGAGCAGGAGGTCGGTCACGGTCTTCAGGTAGGCGGCGCGGCGCTCGCAGTTGCCGCCGCTGCAGTTGGCCGGGTCGAAGTCGCTGGCCGGCCGCTCGCCGGCGCCGGGCCCGTTTGCGTTGAGGTCCTGGCCCCAGAGCAGGAACTCGATGGCGTGGTAGCCGGTCGCGACGTTGGCCTCGACCTCGTCGAGCTCGTGCAGGGTCTCGGCGAGCAGCGCCTTGGTGATCTTGGCGGCGTCGATGGTCTTGCCGCCGAAGTCCAGCTTCTCGTTCGCGATGACGTTGGCCGTATAGTAGAGGTTCTCGTCGGACTCGCCGCCGTAGGAGGCGTCGACGTAGTCGATCAGGCCCTCGTCCAGGGGCCAGGCGTTCACCTTGCCCTCCCAGTCGTCGACGATGGCGTTGCCGAAGCGGAAGACCTCGGTCTGCTGATAGGGCACCCGCGCAGCCAGCCAAGCCTCCCGCGCCGCGGCCAGATGGGCTTCGCTGGGCGACCCGAGCAACGTGTCGACCGCCTCGCCGAGCGTCCGCGCGGTCGCCAGGGAATCCTCGTAGCCGGCCTGGGCGATGTCGGCATAGGTGTCGAGCAGGGCGCCCCGCTCCGGTCCGGCGGCCGCCGGACCGGCGGCCAGGGCCAGGGCCAGGGCCAGCCCCGCGGCAGCCAGGCTTCCCATAGACGTCTTCATTGCATTCCCTCCTCTCGGGACCTCTCTCAAAACCGAGGAGTCCTTAGCGAAGAACCGTGCAATTGACAATCATTATCAGTCGCACTAGCTTGTGGATCGAGGAGAATGCCTGAATGTACGTCTGCATCTGCAACGGCTATCGGGACTCGGAACTTCGCCAGCTTGCGCAGGAAGGCGTGTCCTGTGCCGTGGAGGCCTATTGCACCCTCGGCAACGGTCCTCGCTGCGGGCGCTGTCTGGACTCGGCGCAGCAGATCATCAACGAGACCCGCGGGATGCCGGCGTTGCTGGGCGGCGCGGGCGACTGAGCGAAGAGAGCGGCGGTGTTCCTCTGGCGCAGCCTGCCGCCCTCGGCCGTCGCCGCCGCCCTGACTTGGCTGATGACGATCCGGGAGCGCCGGAAAGCACCAAGCGGCCCTGCCTCGGCTCCGGAAAGAGCCGAGGAAAAGGTACGGCAGGAGCGCTTGGACGAGGCGGTGGCCGAGATCCAGTCGCGGCTTTGAGCCGGGGCTTCAGCCGCTAGATCAAACTGCGTTTAATTGGAATCAATTAAACGCAGTTTGATCTATTTCATATAGTTAGAGCAGCCCGCGTTCGAATGAACGCGGGCTGCTCTAGGACTCATCGCCCTTCATCTGTGACTGAATGAAGTTCTGGATTCCGACCTTCTCGATCAGCCCGAGGTTGGTCTCGAGCCAGTCGACGTGCTCCTCTTCGGATTCCAGGATCTCGCTGAAGAGCATGCGGCTGACGTAGTCGCCGGCCTCCTCGCAGTCGGCGATCGCCTTGCGCAGATCGGGCAGCGCCATCTCCTCGAGCTTGAGGTCGCACTCGAGGATCTCCTTGACGTTCTCGCCGATCATCAGCTTGCCGAGGTCCTGCAGGTTGGGGAGACCCTCCAGGAAGAGGATTCGCTCGATGAGCTTGTCGGCGTGCTTCATCTCATCGATGGATTCCTCGTATTCATGGTGCGCCATCCGGTGCAGACCCCAGTCCTTGAGCATACGGGAATGCAGGAAGTATTGGTTGATGGCCGTCAACTCGTTCTTGAGCACCTTGTTGAGGTGCCCGATGACCTTCTTGTTTCCCTTCATTTTTAGGGGTCTCTCCTGTCAGGTCGTCCGGGACTTTTTCACTACGGAGCCTACGGACTAACACGCTCCGCAGACCAGTAAAAGCACCGATGGCCGCGGGTCGGAGCCCGAGCATCGACGGCGCCGGGGTCCGACCAATTTCGCAGATCCGTTCTTATCCTCACCCCCTAGCGCGGTAGGTGCCGACAAACAGGCGATCACGCCCGGACTCGATCCCAGGGTCTTTGCCGGAGGCAAGACCCGCGGCACCCATGGTTGCCGCGGCACGATGGATCGCCGGATCAAGTCCGGCGATGACAACGAGAGGGTGTGACCGGCGGTGGTCTCCTTCACACCTGCCCAGCGCCGTCGTCGCAGCGGGCGAAGCGCCGAACCTCCCGAGGCTTTCGCGTCGGCGTCGCCACCTATCCGCTGTCATGCCCGGACTTGATCCGGGCATCCACGGAGCAGCGGCGCGATGGATCACCGGATCAAGTCCGGCGATGACAGCGAGAGGGTGTGACCGGCGGTGGTCTCCTTCGCACCTGCCCAGCGCCGTCGTCGCAGCGGGCGAAGCGCCGAACCTCCCGAGGCTTTCGCGTCGGCGTCGCCACCTATCCGCTGTCATGCCCGGACTTGATCCGGGCATCCACGGAGCAGCGGCGCGATGGATC
>JAKSBE010000458.1 GCA_022361275.1 Kiloniellales bacterium | reverse complement strand
GGCTGGGCGCCGGCCGGCAGGGGCATCAGGGCGATGCCGCCGGCCTCGGCCAGAGCGCCCTCCCGGGCCAGCCAGGCCTCGACCTCCGGCTCGCCCGGCAGCACGCCGACCGAGCCCATGAAGCCCTGGAAAGGCACCGCCCCGCCCGGCATCTGGTCCGAGACCGCCTTGAGGCGGCTGGTCTTCCAGTTGACGATGTAGGGATCCGGATAGAGGTCGCGCAGGAAGCCGAAGCCGGGCACGATCACGGTATAGCCGTACTGGTCCGGCTCGATGTCCACAAGGGTCACGGCCAGGACGTCGCCGCGCTCGGCCCCTTCGATGAAGACCGGACCGGTCATGGGATGTACCAGGGAGAGGTCCAGGGCGGTGACGTCCTCGGCCGTCGCCTCCAGATCCAGATCGCTGTCCAGGGCGTCGCGGGTCTCGAAGACGATGTAGTCGCCGGGCTCGGCGCGCGCCGCCGGCGGGATCGCCGGGTGGTAGCGGTTGAAGCACTTCGGATCGTCAGCGCAGTGGGCGCCGGTCTTCTCGACCAGGACCCGGGTCTGCCAGGTCACCTCGCTGGTGTCGGCGAGAGCCGCCGCGGAGACCGCGGTTGCCGCGGCGAAGGCCGCCAGGACGCCGGATCGCTTGAGACTGGACTGCATGTTTTCCTCCCCTGTTCCGGGCACGGCAGGCCGCGGCCCCGCTCCCGGCCACGGGTCGGCACCAGCGCACACCTTCGTCGCCGGCGCCGCGAGACCTGCCAGGTTTCCTTGTGCGTCAAAGCTTAAGGCCAGGGTCGTCGGCTTCGCAAGGCGCCCGCCGCGGTTCCGCGTCCGATCGCCGCTGCATCCTTGCAGCCGGCTTAAGGAATTCCTAGTCAAGTCGACTTAGAAGACCTTGTGAATCAACGACTTCAGGGTGCGGCCTTGAGCGAGACCTCGATTCAGGATCGGACGGCCTACGGCGCGCGCCTCTCGGGCGCGCTCTGGGCCAGCCTGCGGCACCACCGGCTGCTGCTCGCCCTCGGCCTCGGCTACAGCCTGCTCGCCCACGGGCTGCTCGGCCTGGGCGGCTATCCCCACGAGCTGGCGCTCGGCGTCTACGTCCTGGGCGCCTTGCTGCCGCCGGCGGCGGCGGCCGTCTGCGTTCTGCTCGGCCACCTGCTGCAGCATGTCTTCCACGTCCGGCCCTTCCGCCCGCGCGGCCTGCTGGCGACGATCCGCGAGGACGAGAAGTTCGGGCTGGAGCGCGTCGCGATGGCGATGGTCCCGCTGCTGCTGGTGCCGCTGTTCAGCAGCGCCTTCACCTCGGTCAAGAACGCGATCCCGCTGATCCAGCCCTTCGCCTACGATCAGGCCTTCATGGAACTGGACCGGGCCCTGCATTTCGGCCGGCATCCCTGGGAACTGCTGCAGCCGGTCCTCGGCCATGCCCTGGCGACCTCGATCGTCAGCTATCTCTATAACCTCTGGCTGCCGCTGATGTACCTGATCCTCTGCTGGCAGGTCTTCTCGCTCCGCGACCTGCGCCTGCGCCAGCAGTACCTGGTCAGCTTCATCCTCGCCTGGGCGTTGCTGGGCAACGGCCTCGCCCTCCTCCTCTCCTCCGCCGGGCCCTGCTTCTACGGGCCGGTGGTCGGCGGCCCGGATCCCTATGCGCCGCTGATGGACTATCTCAGGACGGCAGACGCCGGCTTCACCAACTGGTCGCTGGAGGCGCAGCGCTATCTCTGGGAGAACTACCAAAGCACCGGCATCGCGGTCGGCGGCGGGATCTCGGCCATGCCCAGCCTGCACGTCGCGATCGCGACCCTGCAGGCCTTGCTGGGCTGGCGGATCTCCCGCCGGCTCGGCTGGCTGCTCACCGCCTACGCCCTGGTGATCCTGCTCGGCTCGGTGCACCTCGGCTGGCACTACGCCGTCGACGGCTACCTCTCGATCGCGCTCATGCTGGTCATCTGGAAGCTGGCCGGACTCTGGCGCGGGCCCGACGAGCCCCGTCATGCTCTGGCCGGCGCCGCCTATTCGGCCGTCAGAGGCCTCAGATAGGACTGAGCGCTCTGCACCTTGAGCGCGCAGTTCTCGTATTCCCCGAACTCCTTCTGCACCCGCGCGGCGCTCAGGAGGCTCGCCGCCCGGGTCCAGTTCGCCGAGCCCTTGAGCCCCCGGGCCTCCGCCCGCCCCAAGGCGGCGAAGCCGTCCGCCAAGCCCTGTTCGCAGGCCGGGCGGAAGGAGGCCTCGCCGGGCTCGGCGCAAGCCGTCACGATCAGGCAAAGAAGGGCAATACGAACGTATCCGAGACGTCTTGTCGTCATGGCCGGAGTATCGGGGGCGCGCTGCCTCTCGCTGCACTTCGAGATGCTGGCCGCCTTCGAGCGCCAGGACCGCCTCGCCTACTTCAAGCTCAACCAGGCGATTCACCGGGCGATCGCCGCCGCCGCCCACAACGCCCCCCTGGCCGCCCTGACTGCCCGCGACGGCACGGCCCTGGCCCGGACCCTCCGCGCCCACCTCGGCAGCACCTGGACCAAGGTCAGCGAGACCCTGAAGATCGACGCCAGCGACCTGCGGCCATGACGGCCGAAGACGCCACCTCCGGTCCCCGCCAAGCCCGGCCCGCCGACCTCGATCGGCTTGTTCGAGATCTGCAACGCGGTTGACGAGAACACCCGGGACGATCCCTAGATCAAACTGCGCTTAACTGGGATCAATTAAACGCAGTTTGGTCTATTCCATATAGTTAGAGCAGCCCGCGTTCATTTGAACGCGGGCTGCTCTAGGGCCTGACTAAAGGGAGGGTGAAATGCGGACTTTGACTCGACGCAACCTGCTGCTTTGGTCCCTCGGTGGGCTTATCTCGGCGGAACCTGCGGCGGTACTCACTTCCTGGTCGGCGGGCTTCAGAACGTTGCCGACCTCCTTCACTGGTGGAACGACCAGGAACTCTCGGTCGAGGCCATCCTCGCAAAGGCCGACCGCATTGATGGCCGACAGTGGTTGACCCACGAAGCTCTCCTTGCCGAGTTGTGCCGTATGCAACACCTCATGAATCAAGACTTTGGGATCACCGGTCTCTGTTCCTTGGATTCCGCCCAGCGGAAGGCCCTTGCCAGGGCCGAGCTGCAGGAGGTGATGGACGAGGATTGGTCTGAGGAAACCGGGCCGAAGAGATCCATCTCCGCACTGTTCTGGCCTCGCTGCCTGACGACGACTGGACTCGGACGGCGGCGGTCTTGAAGTACGGGGGCTGGAACGCCTGCCCGCCTCCCGAAGTCCATGTTGCCGTGTGGCGCCAAGAGTTGGTGAGTGCGCAAAGGGGCACCCTGGAGTTCAGCGTCGTCGATCGGCCAGCGGACCGAGAAGCGGCTGTTAAGCTCGCCATGGAGCAATACCGCTACTGCATCGACATCGTCGACCAAGGCGTGACATCCGTGAGCGCCTTGGCCACGATCCTGATGGAGGCGCCCTATTGGTACTTCTGATGGGACTAGAAGGCGATACGCATCTTTCTTGGGCTCGGTTTCAACTCAGCCCTCACCCAGCACCCTCGGATTGCTCTCCTGAAGACGCCAGCGCAGGCCGGCCTTGGCCAGCTCATAGAGCGCCGGATCGGCGTCGAAGCGGCCGCCGCGAACGGCCTCCGCCAGTTGCCGGCGCAGAGCCTGCTCTTCGTTCGACGCTCCGCCAAGGAGCTTCGCAATCGCCGCCGCCTCGTCTTCGGGCGGATCACGCTCCAGCTCGCGCTCGGCCATGGCCAGGGCCGAGAGCACCATCAGGGCCTCCAGACGCCGGTCCTTAGGCAGGAAGGTCAGCAGGTCCTCCTTGAGGACCGCCCGGACGATGCGCAGCAGGGCCGCGCCGGTGGTCTGATGCCGCTTCACGAGGCCGCGCTCCAGCGCGCCGGCGGGGTCAAACGCAGGACGTCCCAGGCCAGGGTCTCGGCGCGGCGCCCGGTCAGGGCCAGGTCCAGGGACTCCTCCACGCCCGAGGCATGGCGCTGGCCCTGCTGCAGGGCGATGACCGCCCAACGCAGATGGGCCATGACCTCCCAGTAGGCGACGGCCTCGCCGTCGATCTCCCGTCCCGAAGTGCGCCGGTAGCCGCGGTAGAAGGCCTCGCGCGGCCCGATGCCGCCGGCCTCCAGTTCGTCGCGGCCGAAGCGCCAGCACTTGGCGCAGAACCAGCCCAGGTCGCTCATGGGATCGCCCCAGGCGCAGAACTCCCAATCCAGGACCGCCGTCAGCCGGCCTGCGTCGACCATGTAGTTCCCGGTCCGAAAGTCCTGATGCACAAGGACGAGCTCCCCCGCCGGCGGGGCGCTGAGCTCGCACCAGCGCAGGCCCCATTCCAGGGCGGGGTCCCACCATTCCAAGGCATCCAGATGGGCGCGGTAGGCCGCGACCGCGGCCAGGGCCGGGCTGCCTTCGGGCAAGGGCAGGAAATCGAGATCCGGGCGCGGCGGGGTGATGCCGTGGATCCGACCGAGCTCCTCGCCGAGCCGTTCCGCGACGGCGGCGCCGTCGCCCAGGATCGCCGGCTCGCGCACCAGGCGATGCCCCCGGGCCTCCCCCTCGACCTTGCGCATGATGTAAAAGGGCCGACCCAAGCGCTTGTCGAGACAGAGAAAAAGCGGCTCCGGCACGGTCACGCCGGCTTCGAAGGCCGTCTTCAGCAGGGCGAACTCCTCGGCCTTGCCGTGGCTGACCGCGACACCCGAAGGGGCATCGCGGCGCAGCACCAGCTCCTGCCGGCCGGCCAGCACTCCGCCCGCGAACTCGACCAGCAGCAGTCGGTTGTCCTGGATCGCGCCGCCGGTCAACTGAACGTCGGAGACCACCCGGGCCGCCGCGGCCCCGGCCGCCTCGGCGAGGAAGGCCTCCAGCGTGCCCCGGTCGTTCACGACCAGCCCCAGAAGTCCTGGCCTTCGTCCACGAGGAAACGCGCCAGGACCATCTTGTGGACCTCGGAGGCGCCGTCGACCAGGCGCGCCTGGCGGGCATAGCGGTACATCCACTCCAGGACCGTGTCCTTGGAATAGCCCCGGGCGCCGCAGAGCTGGATCGCCGTGTCGACCGCCTTATGCAAGGCCTCGGAGACCTGGATCTTGGCCATGGAGACCTCCTTGCGGGCGAAGTCGCCGCCGTCCAGCTTCAGCGCCGCCTTCATGGTCAGCAGCCGGCCGACCTCGATCGCCATGGCCGCCTCGCCCAGCATCCACTGCACGCCCTCGCGGTCCTTCAGCTTGCTGCCGAAGCTCTCGCGCTC
>JAKSBE010000546.1 GCA_022361275.1 Kiloniellales bacterium | reverse complement strand
CGAATTCGAGAATGTTCATGAGATCACCCAACCGGAGTTCACTATTCTCTATTGCTGCAGCCTAATGCCCGGCATCATGGCCAAGGACATCTGCGATCTGACCGGGCGGCCGCAGAACAGCATAAGCCGCGGGGTCAATCGTCTGATCGAGAGACAACTGATCCGGCAGGAGAGCAGCGAGACCGACCGCCGTCGCAAGCTCCTCCACCTCACGAAAGAGGGAAGACTGGCGCTCAAGCCTCTCCTGAGGCTCCATATCGCCAGGCAAAAGGCGATGTTCTCTGCGCTGAACGCTTCAGAACTCGAAGCCGTCAGAAAGATCTTCGACAAGCTGCTTGCCGCGGCGTCGGAATAGCCGTTGTTTCTGATGTAATAGGACTTGAGCGGTTTGGACTTGCTTCACTCTTGGCTCAGGAGGCCGTGAGGTGAGCAAGCACCGAACGATGACGTTTCGCTCTGGGACGGTTCCTGAGGCTGGTGACGCCGCCTGCGGCTGCCCATCTGGGCCTGACCAGTTGACCGTTAAGAAGCCGCGTTCAGAGCCGATATCGGCAAGGGCGACCGGACCGGCGAGGACGCACCTGACCAGACGCCGCCCGGCACCGCGACGAAGGCCGAGGCGGCGGGTCGGACCCACCTCGAGCGGCTCGGACACACCGAAAATGGGTACAAAGCGGGATCCCGCGGTTGCGCCGGTCGCGTACGTCTCATCGAATACGTTTTCGACGAAGGCCTCGATGTCAAAGCGCTCGGCGCGCAGCCCAATCCGCAGGTTCGCAATGTCGTGTTGACGCCAGAAAGAAACCCGGTCTCGCCGAGAAATGGCGCGGAAAACCTTTCCGAATCGAAGCGAAATTCCTGGCTGACGAAGCCTTCCTTAAACTCGGCGGTTCGGAACAAGCCATCAATTTCAGTAAAATCGCCATCCCCGTCCGAATTGGATTTGACGCGCACATACGCCGTGTTCGAAATTAGAGTGCCGACGTCGGAATCGTATGCACCGCGAAAATCGATGATGCTGCGATCGAGCCGATTGTCGCCGTCAGTGTTTATCAATAGTTTTAGGTCACCATCGCCTTCGATGCTGTCGAGCGTCGCATTGCTAAACGCGCGATATTCGCTGCGGTCGAACGACCCGCTGAGGTCGACCGTAAGCCGGTCCGCCGGTTGAGAGCGGAGGCCGAGCCGAGCGCCGTAGTCCTGCGAGTCGATCGAGCCGTCGATGTTCGGCGTATCGATAAAGCCATCGTCGTATTGGCCGAGGGCGACGAGGCGTGCCATCAGCTTCCGGTCGCCCGTTAAGGAACCGTCCAGAATGCCGCGAACGAGTCCGTCCGGTCGGCGTACGCTGCTTGAGCCCTTGGATGTCGGTGATATTGGACCTCTCGATTTCCTCGGCCGGGATGGCGAACACACTGCTTGGCGCGTCTTGCACCAGCTCTTCGATGCGCCGCGCGGTCACAGTGATAGGATCGAGCCGCATCGGCCCGCTGTCCGGTTGGATGACCACTCGTTCTAGGGTCACGCTGTCGCCCTCGATGCGGAAGGTCAGGCCCGATGCGGTCAGCAGTCGGCTGAGCGCCGTCCGCGCCGTCGCCCCCGGTGAATCCCGGCGTAGGCCGCTTGATTGCGCGGATCGGCCGCCAGTCAAGCCTGGCAGGCTGCGGCGTCGGACGCCCCGGCGGACTCCGACGTGACGCGCACGAACCACTCCGCCGCCTCTTCCTCGCGCGATCGTTCGTTTGGCGTGTGTTCGGGGTTCGATTGGCGGACATTCATTGCCGGTCCATCGCCTTCCGCATACGCTTCGCCCTTATGCCTATAACGGACGACGTGGCTGTTTCCACAGAAGAATCGGCGGAAACCGGCCTAGCATCGCCGATTGCGCTCCGCGAAACACTGGAGCAGCGCCGTCTTGATCTCGTTTCGGAACCTGAGTTTCTGGGCCCGCAACCACCGAGACCGACATTCGCTTTCTATACCGATTTGATTGCGAGGGGCATGCGGCCGCCGACAGAAGCACGGCCTTTTCCAACCCGATGAGGGCGTCCTTGGGAACCTCGCCCACAAAGGTCATGCCGCGGTCTCCGCGAGCCGCCACATTGGAAACGGATCGGGCAGGTCCGGAAGGGTCGCGGGACCTTGGGCGAGATGAGCCGGCAGAAGCGCCGCGTCAAGCCGGGCCTTCAGCCGCGGCCAGTCGATGCCGGCGCCGATGAACACGAGCTCTTGCCGGCGGTCACCCCAGGGTTCCCGCCAGTGGGCGGCCAGATAGGCGCTGGCGGTTTCATGGTCAGACCAGTGTTCCTTGGGCACGGTCGCCCACCAGGTGCCGATGGGCTTCACCGAGGAGAGGGCGCCCGCGAGCGAGAATTCGGCGACCCAGTCGGGCCGCGTGGCGATCCAGAAATGCCCCTTGGCGCGGATCACGCCAGGCATCTCGCCGTTGAGCACGGCCATGATCTTTTCCGGCTCGAAGGGGCGCCGCGCCCGGTAGACGAAGGAGGTGACCCCGTATTCCTCGGTCTCGGGCACATGATCGGCGAAGCCGTAAAGCTCCTTGGCCCACATCGGATGCGCGTGGGCCTTCTGGAAGTCGAAGAGCCCGGTATTCAGGATCGCGTCGGCGGGCGCGTCCGAAAAACGCGTCTCGATGATACGGGCATCGGCGTTCAGGCTGCGGACGATCTTGCGTGCGGCGTCCACCTGATGCGGCTGCGCGTCGTCCACCTTGTTCAGGATCACCACGTCGGCGAACTCGATCTGGTCGGTCAGCAGATGGACGAGCGCGCGCCGGTCGCCATCGCCCAGCGCCTCGCCCCGGTCATGCAGGAAGTCGTGGCTCGAGTAGTCCTTGAGCAGGTTCACGGCGTCGACGACCGTGACCATGGTGTCGAGCCGGGCGACGTCGGACAGGCTCCTGCCCGCCTCGTCGCGGAACTCGAAGGTGGCCGCCACGGGAAGCGGCTCGGAGATGCCCGTCGACTCGATCAGCAGATAGTCGAAGCGCCCCTCGCCCGCGAGGCGGCGCACCTCCGCCAGCAGATCGTCCCGCAGCGTGCAGCAGATGCAGCCGTTCGACATCTCCACCAGCGTCTCGTCGGTACGGCTGAGCTCGGTGTCCGCGCGCACGAGATCGGCGTCGATGTTCACCTCGGACATGTCGTTGACGATCACCGCGACGCGCCGGCCCTCGCGGTTGTTCAGCACACGGTTCAGGAGCGTCGTCTTGCCGGCGCCGAGGAAACCGGAAAGGACGGTCACGGGAAGACGGGTGTCTCGATCGCTCATCTCGCCTCCGTCACGACGACAGCGCCCGTGCGAGCGTCGTCGCGTTGTGGCGCATCATGTCGAGATAGCTGGGTGCCGGGCCCTCCGGGCCGGACAGCGCGCCGGGATAGAGCGTGCCGCCGATGGTGGCGCCGGTTTCCTCGGCGATCCGTTCCAGAAGCCTGGAGTCGGCGATGTTCTCGAGGAAGACGGCCGAGATGCCCTCGTTGCGAATGCGCTCGATCAGGCGCGCGACGTCCCGCGCCGATGCCTCCGACTCGGTGCTGATCCCCTGCGGCGAGAGGAAGGCCAGTCCGTAGTCGCGGCCGAAGTACTGGAACGCGTCATGCGAGGTGACGATGGTGCGGCGGTCTTGCGGGAGAGCGCCGACGATTGCGCGGATCTCGGCGTCGAGCGCCTCGATCTCCGCCACATAGGCCGCGCGGTTCCGATAGAAGGTCCCGGCATTCTCCGGGTCGGCCTTGGCGAGCGCGGCGGTGATGTTGTCGACATAGATCACCGCGTTTGCGAGGCTCTGCCAGGCATGCGGGTCGAAGGCGCCGTGGTCGTGGTGATCATGAGCGCCCGTTTTTCCGTGCCCCTCGTGGCCGTG
>JAKSBE010000431.1 GCA_022361275.1 Kiloniellales bacterium | reverse complement strand
TTGGCGTGGTGGTTCCGGGGCAGGGCTTCTTCGGCCCTGCGCCCGCGTCTTCTACTTCGCCCCGGTCTTGCTCGCCCCGGTCTTGCTCGTGGCGGTCTTGGTCCCGGCCGTCTTGCTCGCGGCGCTGCGGGGCCGCTTCGCGGCGGGCTTCGTCGCCGTGTTTCGGGCCGTGTTTCGGGCCGTGTTTCGGGCCGTGCTTCGGACAGAGCTCTTGGCCGGGGCGCTGCGGCCGGTCGTCTTGGTCGCTCTGCCGCGGGCCGGGGCCTTTTCGGCCACGGCCTTCCTTGCCTGTCTGGTCTCCCTGAGCGCCGCGACCTCCGTCTTGAGGTCGGCAAGACTGGCACGAAGGGCCGCGACCTCTTTGCTGAGCTCGGCGATTGCCGCCTTGCCCTTGCTCTTCTTGGCGTCTTTGGCTTTCTTGGCCATGGTCGCGGTCCTTTCCCGGCGCCGTCCTGGACAGATTCTTCTGGCGCACTTCGTGCGCTTCTGCTGTACTATATGCGCACCCCGTGCGGCTTTGCAAGGAAAAAAGCGCACAGGGTGCACACTGCGCCGCTGGCGAAAGGTAAGGTCATGCAGGAGGCATGGCGGTGACCCGAAAGGACAAGAAAGGCAAGGCCAAGGGCTGCGTTCCGGTGCCGGTGATGCCGCCCGAGGCCTTCAAGCACTGGCGCAAGGCGCTGGGCCTCTCGCAGAAGGAGGCCGCGGAGGCCCTGGGCCTCAAGCGCCGGGTCGTCCAGTACTACGAGAAGGGCGAGCGCGACGGCGAGCCGGTCACGATCCCCAAGACCGTGCGCCTGGCCTGCTTCGCGCTGAACGAGGGCTGCGAGGACTACGCCGGCCCGAGCGAGTGAGCCCGGCGCCCGGCTGGTCGGGGCCGGGCCGCAGGCTCATTCCTTGACCATCATGGCAATGGCGAAGAGCACCAGGGCGACGAGCTGGGCGATGACCCGCAGGCGCATCAGGCGGTTGGACTGCTTGCTGTTGAACGCGCCGCCGCGCGCCATCGCGAGGATTCCGGTCACCAGCACCCCCAGGGTGATCATCGCCGCCGCGATGACCAGCGTGAAGAAGAAGACTTTCATGCCGCGAGCTTAGCGCCGCGGTGGCCGTTTCGGCCAGAGGGGGGCATCCTGGGGGCATCGAGAGGTGGCGCCTGTCGTCTCGCGTCGAACGCCGAGCGACCTTCCGGTTCCGACGGACGCCCCCATCTCTTGGGAGGGTGCCGCGCCGGCCGCGGCGATCCCGCGCGGTTTCCCGCAGAGCCGAGATGGGAGAGGCATCGTGCCCAAACGCAACGTCGTCCTGCCGGCCCTGGCCGCGGCCAGCGCGCTGCTGACCGCCGCCGCGGCGCTCTTGCCCGGGCCGCTCTATGCCGCCGAGGTTCTGGATCTCGGCACCGCCTTCACCCTTCTGCTCGACGCGGTGCCGCCGCTCGGCATCGCGGCCGTCGCCCTCGGCGCGCTCTGCCTGGGCGTCGCGCTCCGGCGGCGCGCCCGGGGCGTCGCGGCGCTGGGCGCCGCCGCCGCTTTGGTCGGCCTCGCCGCGCTGCTCGCGGTCGCCGACTTCCGGCGCACCGCCGCGGCCAATCCGCTGCACGACGTGACCACGGACCTCGACGCTCCGCCGTCCTTCCGGGCGCTCGAAGCGCGCCGCTACGCGCCGGGCGGCCCGGACGCAAGGGCCGCCGCGCCGCATCCGGACTGGCGCGCGACGCATGCGGAGATCTATCCGGATCTCGAGACCCTGACCCTCGACGCGCCGCTCGACCAGGCCTTCGCACGGGCGCGGCGTGCCGCCGAGGCGATGGACTGGGCGATCGAGGCCGCCGAGCAGACCGGGACCGGGGCGCGCCTCGAGGCGGTCGACCAGACCGGGTGGTTCGGCTTCCGCGACGACATCGTCGTCGTCCTCAGGCCCGCGCCGGCGGGCGGGGTCGCCGTCGACGCCCGCTCGGTCAGTCGGATCGGGGTCAGCGACCTCGGCAAGAACGCCGAGCGCCTGCGCGCCTTCCTCGCGCGGCTGGCCCCCTGAGCATGCCGTCCCTCCGGCGCCCGCGGCGGCCACCTTGCCGCCACAATTCTCTGCTGGCATCCCGGCGGTGGCGGCATGACGTGGGCGCCCGGATCCCCGGGCGGCAAAGAACGATCACGGATGGGACCGCCATGCGCCGCCTCGCCACCGCCGCCTGCCTTCCGCTCTGCCTCGCCCTGGTCGCCTGCGGCGGGCCGCCGCCCGTGAAGCCGGGCAACCCGCTGATCGGCGCCTGGCAACTTGCCAATGCGCCGGGAATCGGTTCGCGCAGTTATCGGAAGATCGAGTTCAGGCCGGACGTCATGCTGGTCGACGGACGCCGGCGGATCGGGGTGCGGCACTACCAGATCACGGCGACCAAGGTGCATTTCCGCACCGAGGACGGCCACGACCACATCTTTCGGGTGATCCACGGCGATCTGATCTGCCAGGAGCCGCCGCCGGAGAAGACCTATCTCAACTTCCCCAGCTTCGAGGACGAGCGGAAGCGCGACGCGCCCTGCTACCGCCGCGACTTCGCCAACCAGCGGCCGGATCAGTCCGCGCTGCGACGCTAGCCTGCGGCGGACGTCGCCTGCGCGCTCGCCGGCCTCGAAGGCGGCCCCGGCCTCGGGCAGGATCTCCTCGAAGAGCGCGGCGAAGGCGGTGGCCCGGGTCTCTGCGCCCTGCAGCAGGGCGAGGTGCGGCGCTTGCCTCAGCTCCGCCGCGCCAGCGCCAGGCCGAGGCCGGTGCCGATCAGCAGGGTCCCGGTGATGCCATGGCGGATCCGGGCCCGCTTCGGGTCCAGCAGGCGGTCGCGCAGGCGCCCGGCCAGGAGGGCGTAGAGCCCGTCGAAGGTCGTGGCGATCACGATGAAGCCGATCGACATGGCCAGGAGCTGCGGCCCGGCGGCCAGGCTCGGGTCGAGGAACTGCGGGAAGAAGGCGGCGTAGAACAGGATGGTCTTGGGGTTGGTGATGGCGATCACCGCGCTGTACCAGAACACGCCGCGCGGCTTGGCCACGGCCGGCAGGCCTTCCTCGCGGCCGGCCCGGATCGCCCGGCGCCACTCCCTGAGGCCGAGCCAGAGCAGGTAGGCGACGCCGATCCAGCGGACCCAGGTGAGGACGTCGGCGGCCAGCGCCAGCAGGGTGGTCAGGCCGAGCGCGCCGGCCGCGACCAGCACCGCGTTGCCGGTGCTGGCGCCGCCCACCGTGGCCAGCCCGGTGCGGACGCCGTGGGCCAGGGAGTTGGCCACCACCAGGGTGACGATGGGTCCCGGCATCAGGATCAGGACCGTGGTCGCCAGGAGGTAGCCGATGAAGAGTTCCGGGTTCAGCATGGGATCGCGCTCGCGGGATCGGTGGTGGGGCTCGACGGGGATATCGAGCCTCTTCCGCCGCGCCCTGGCAAGGCCCTTGTCGGGTGTTCGGGTCTGCCGATCCAGGCGGGAGCCTGGGTCCCGGTTTCGGCAATGGTCGGGGCGCCGGTCCTGATTCAGACTGGCGGGATACGACAACCGCAAAAGGGGCAAGCCATGGCCGGAGGAAAGCGGCACCGCTACGAGGCCAAGGTCGTGTGGACCGGCGCGGCCGAGGGACCGACCCGCGACTACAGGACCTACTCCCGCGCCCACCGGATCGAGATCGCCGGCAAGCCGCCGATCGAGGGCTCCTCGGATCCCGCCTTCCTTGGCGACCCAAGCCGGCACAACCCCGAGGACCTGCTGGTCGCCTCGCTCTCGGCCTGCCACATGCTCTGGTACTTCCACCTCTGCGCGGTCAAGGGCGTGGTGGTGACCGCCTACGAGGACGCCGCCGAGGGCACCATGGTCGAAGCGCCCGGCCCAGGCGATATCCCAGGCGATATCCCAGGCGATATCAGGGGCCGCATGACCGAGGTGGTCCTGCATCCCAAGGTGACGATCACCGCCGAGAGCGACCCGGAGAAGGCGCGCGGCCTGCACGAGCGGGCGCACCACGAGTGCTACATCGCCAACTCGATGAACTTCCCGGTGCGCTGCGAGCCGGAGATCGTGGTCGAGACGGCCTCGGCGGCTTAGGCCTACTGCGTC
>JAKSBE010000565.1 GCA_022361275.1 Kiloniellales bacterium | reverse complement strand
CCGGCCGGCAGGGCGAGGCGAAGCCCGGGGGCGCCCCGCTCGTTGCCGAGGCTCCAGGCCTCGGCGCCATGCTGCTCCAGGACGTCCTGGAGCGAGCCGGCTGTCGCCGAAGCCTCCAGCGGCTCCTGCAGCCAGAGCTCCAGGTCGCGCTGCGCCAGAGCGCCGCTCGGCCAGTGCAGGTCGAGCGCGCTGTGGTCGTCCTTCCGACGCGCCTCCAGGGTGAAGCTCCGCGTCTCTCGGGCGGTCGCGATCTTACGGATCAAGCGGGCCAGGACCCACTGCAGGCCCAGGCTGTCGCCGCGCAGCCAGATCTCGCCGCCGTCGACCTGGAGCTCCGGGCCGGCTTCGGCCGCCAGCTCCTCCTGAAGGGACTCGAAAAGGTCGCCCGCCAGCACGTTGCCCAGCAACAGGGCCTCCGACCTCAGCGTTTCGTAGGCCTCGTCCAGGGTCTCCAGCTGATCGCAGAGCCGCTGGCTCTCCTCGGCGACGACGCGGTCGAAGGCCTGCCGGCGCGCGTCGTCCAGGTCCGGGTGCTCGATCATCATATCGACCGCGGCCCGCAGGTTGGCCAGCGGGCCCCGGAAGCCCTCGGTGGCGCGGCGCAGCAGAAGGTCGCGCTTGGCGAAGCGTGCCCGTTCCCGGCCGGCCTCGGAGAACACCACGACGTAGCCGCGCGCGGCGCCCTCGGCATCGCAGACCAGCGTCATCCGGCCGTGCAGGAGGCTCTGGGCCGCCTTGACCGGGCACAGCAGCTCGGCGGTCTCGGCCTGGCCCGCCGCGCCCTTGGCCGTGGCGCGCCGGCGCAGGCGGCTGAGGGCGTGGCAGACCGCTTCCCCGCCGACCAGTTCGAGGATCGGGCGGCCCAGTCCGGTGGTTTCCGGGGCCGCCAGGGCAAGCTGCGCGGCCTTGTTGTAGAGCAGGATCTTGTGATCGAGGTTGCAGACCACGACCGCCTCGCTGAGGTCGCGCAGGATCGCCTCCAGCCAGCCGCGCTGCTCGTCGCTGCGGGCGCTGGCGCTGGCCATCGCCTTGACCACCTCGCCGCGTGCCGTGCGCAGCTCCCGGCTGACCTCCTTGATGGCCTCGTGCAGCGGGCCCAGGGTGTGGGCTTCGCCGATCTCGACGCCCGCCTCGGCCCCCGCCCGGCTGATCGTGTTGAGCCGGCTGGTCAGGCGCGACAGGGGGCGAACCAGGCGCTGCTCGACGATCGCCCAGGCGATCGCCGTGGCCGCGATCAGGCCGAGGGCCAGAACGGCGCCGAAGAGCAGGACCGTCCCGAAGGTTTCCGAGCCCTTGGCGCCGAGGGTGACGAGGGCGAAGCTGGCGAGGCCGAAGATCGCGCTCAGCCCCAGGATACCGAGGGCGAGGAAGATCAAAACCAAGAAACGGCGTGTGGTCATCCCCCGGTGGGCTCCTGAGCTTTCCTCCTCAGCTCTCCCGGCCCTCCAGGAAGGTCTTGACGCGCTCGACCAACTCGCGGGTCGAGAACGGCTTGGTCACGTAATCGTCCGCGCCCAGCGCCATGCCCTTCTCGCGCTCCACCTCCCGGCCCTTGGCGGTCAGCATGATGATCCTGACCTCCTTCCATTCCGGCTTGGCGCGGATCATCTGGCAGAGGTCGTAGCCGTCCCGTTTCGGCATCATGACGTCGAGCAGCACCAGGTCCGGAAGCTTGTCCTCCATGGCCTTGAGCGCGGCCTCGCCGTCGGCCGCCACGCGGACCTCGAACCCCGCCTGTTCCATCAGGAACTCCAGGGACATGACGATGTTGGGCTCGTCGTCCACGACCAGGACGGAATGCGACATCCGGCCAGCCTCCCTAAGCCCCGGCACCCCTCTTATCCAAAGCTTGGGGGCATCCTTCTCGGCCAGGCTCCAGACTAGCCTTCCCTGGCGGGCATTGCCAGCGCCTGAGCGCTGGGATAGAACCCCGGCCGATCCCCAGCCTCATTCCGGAGACGAGCGTGGTGTCCTATCAGTACGTTTATGTGATGAAGGGCCTCGGCAAGACCTTCAAGGGCGGCCGCGAGGTCCTCAAGGACATCTGGCTGTCCTTCCTGCCGGGGGCGAAGATCGGCGTCCTGGGCCTGAACGGCGCCGGCAAGTCGACCCTGCTGAAGATCATGGCCGGGCTCGACGACGACTTCGTCGGCGAGGCCTGGGCCGCCAAGGG
>JAKSBE010000350.1 GCA_022361275.1 Kiloniellales bacterium | reverse complement strand
CAGTTCTGGGTCCGCCGCAGCCTGGACCAGGCCAGAGGCGAACTGATCGCGATCGAGCGCGACTACGGCCTGGAAGTGCCGCCCGACGCCTTGGTTGCCGACCTGCCGGTCGGCCTGCAGCAGCGGGTCGAGATCCTGAAGATCCTGTTCCGCGGCGCCGAGACCATCATCCTCGACGAGCCGACCGCGGTCCTGACCCCCCAGGAGACCGACGATCTCTTCAAGATCCTCCGGCGCCTCAAGGCCGAGGGCAAGACGGTGGTCCTGATCACCCACAAGCTGCAGGAGATCATGGCGGTCACCGACGCGGTGACGGTGATGCGCGACGGCGCCGTGGTCGGCAGGGTCGTCACGGCCGGCACCAGCCGCGAGCAGCTCGCCGAGATGATGGTCGGCCGCAAGGTCCTGCTGCGGGTCGAGAAGACGCCGGCCAAGCCGGGCGAGCCGGTGTTGACGGTCGAGGGCCTGACGGTGACCGACGAGGCGCATCAGCCCAAGGTCCTGGACCTCAACTTGGAGGTCCGGGCCGGCGAGATCCTCGGCGTGGCCGGGGTCTCCGGCAACGGCCAGACCGAGCTGATCGAGGCTCTGGTCGGGCTGCGCGGCTTCGCCGACGGCGAGGTCAAGCTGAAGGGCCGGCGCATCCTCTCCGGCACCCAGCCGAGCCATCCGAGGGCGCTGCGCCATCTGGGCCTGGGCCACGTGCCCGAGGACCGGCTGCGCAGGGGCGTCATCGTCGGCTTCGACGCCAGCGAGACCGCGATCCTCGGCCACCACGACGATCCCGCCTACAACGGCCGCCTGCTCAGCAAGCGGCCCAGGATCGTGGATCACTGCCGGAAGCTGATGCAGGCCTTCGACGTCCGGCCCGCGGCGCCCCTGCTGCGGACCGGCGCCTTCTCCGGCGGCAACCAACAGAAGCTGGTGCTGGCGCGCGAGATCGAGCGCGACCCGGCCCTGCTGCTGGTCGGGCAGCCGACCCGCGGCGTCGACATCGGCGCCATAGAGTTCATCCACCGCCGCCTGATCGAGATGCGCGACGCCGGCAAGGCGATCCTGCTGATCTCCGCCGAGCTCGAGGAGATCCTGGCCCTGGCCGACCGGGTCCTGGTCATGCACGAAGGTCGGATCACGGGCGAGATGCCGACTGCCGAGGCCGATCGACAGAAGATCGGCCTGCTGATGTGCGGCGTCGAGGAGGACGCGGCATGACCGGCGACGGCCTCCCGCGTTGGGTCGACTTGGCGCTGATCCCCCTGGTCAACCTGCTGGTCGCATTGCTGCTGGCCGGCGTGGTCGTTCTGCTGGTCGGCGAGAACCCCTGGGAGGCGCTGAAGGCCTTGGTCTGGGGCGCCTTCGGGTCCTGGGACCAGATCGGCTACACCCTGTTCTACACCACCAGCCTGGTGTTCACCGGCCTCGCGGTGGCGGTGGCCTTCCACTGCGGCCTGTTCAACATCGGCGGCGAGGGCCAGGCCCTGCTCGGCGGCCTGGGCGTGGCCCTGGTCTGCCTGAGCCTCGGCGGGCTGCCCTGGCCGCTTCTGCTGCCGCTGGCGATGCTGGGCGCCATGGCCTTCGGCGGCTTCTGGGCCTTCGTTCCGGGCTACCTTCAGGCCGAGCGCGGCAGCCACACGGTGATCACCACGATCATGTTCAACTTCCTGGCCGCGATCCTGCTCAACTACCTGCTGGTCGAGGTGCTGATCGAGCCGGGGCAGCAGGTGCCCCAGACCGCGCGCTTCCCCGAGGCCGGGCATCTGCCCTATGCCCACGAGATCCTGCGCGCCCTCGGCGTGCAGACCGGCCCCTCGCCGCTGAACTTCACCGTCCTGCTGGCCCTGGCCGCGGCCGGGCTGGTCTGGCTCTTCCTCTGGCGCAGCCGCTGGGGCTACGAGCTGCGCTGCACCGGGGCCAACGAGCAGGCCGCGCGTTATGGCGGGATCTCGCCCGAGCGCAGCATCATGCTGGCGATGGCGCTGTCCGGTGCCCTGGCCGGGCTCTTGGCGATCAACGAGGTCATGGGCTCGCAGCATCGCCTGATGCTCGGCTTCTCCGCCGGCTTCGGCTTCACCGGCATCGCCGTGGCCCTGATGGGCCGCAACCATCCGGTCGGGGTGATCCTGGCCGCCCTGCTCTTCGGGGCGCTTTACCAGGGCGGCAGCGAGCTGGCCTTCGAGATCCCGACCTTCACCAGCGACATGGTGGTCGTGATCCAGGGCCTGGTGATCCTGTTCTGCGGCGCGCTGGAGAACATCTTCCGCCGGCCCGTCGTCGCCTTCTTCCGGCGGAGGTCCCGGGAGGCGCCGGCCTGATGGGCGAGACCTTCCTCCTGATCCTGCTGCTGATCGACGCCACGGTGCGGGTGGCGACGCCGCTCCTGCTCGCCGCCTTCGCCGGGATGGTGGCGGAGCGCTCCGGGGTCATCGACATCGGCCTCGAGGGCAAGATGCTGGCCGGCGCCTTCGCCGCCGCCGCGGTGGCCGCGGTCGCCAACTCCGCCTGGCTCGGCCTCGGCGCCGCGATCATCGTCTCGATGTCCTTCGCCCTGCTGCACGCCTACGCCTGCGTCACCCACAACGGCAACCAGGTGGTCTCGGGCATGGCGATCAACATCCTGGTCGCCGGCCTCGGGCCGACCCTCGCGGTCGCCTGGTTCGGCCTCAACGGCATCACGCCGGCGCTCGAGGGCGCGGGCCGCTTCATCGGCCTCAACCTGCCGATGCGCGAATGGCTGGCGCCGATCCCGCTGATCGGGCCGGTCTATTCGGAGGTGATCAGCGGCCACAACATCCTGGTCTACCTGACCCTTCTCCTCCTGCCTCTGGTCGCGGTCCTGATCTACCGGACCCGCTTCGGCCTGAGGCTGCGGGCGGTCGGCGAGAACCCGCACGCCGTCGACACCGCCGGCATCTCGGTCGCCGCGCTGCGCTACCGGGCGATGCTGCTCTGCGGCTTCCTCTGCGGCATCGCCGGCGCCTACCTCTCGACCGCGCACGCCGCCGGCTTCGTGCGCGACATGACCGCCGGCAAGGGCTACCTGGCCCTGGCGGCGATGATCTTCGGCAAGTGGAAGCCGGTGCCGACGGTCCTGGCCTGCCTGCTCTTCGCCTTCGCCGACGCCCTGCAGATCCGGCTCCAGGGCGTCGTCCTGCCCGGTATCGGCGAGATCCCGGTGCAGGTCATCCAGGCCCTGCCCTACGCCCTGACCGTGATCCTGCTGGCCGGCTTCGTCGGCCGCGCCGTGGCGCCCAAGGCCAGCGGCATCCCCTACGTGAAGGACAAATGAGCGACCTTAACGAGATGATCCGCCTGGCCAAGGCGGCCCGGGACAACGCCCACGCCCCCTACTCGGGGTTCCGCGTCGGCGCCTGCCTGCGCAGCGGCGACGGCCGGCTCTTCGCCGGCTGCAACGTCGAGAACATGTCCTATCCCGAAGGCCAATGCGCCGAGACCAGCGCCCTGGGCGCCCTGGTCGT
>JAKSBE010000119.1 GCA_022361275.1 Kiloniellales bacterium | reverse complement strand
GATGTCGATCAGGCTGTGCCGGGAAAGCTGCTCGAGCATATGGTCGAGGAAGCCGACCCCGGTCGCGACGTCGTAGCGGCCGCGGCCGTCGAGATCGAGGCTTGCGGCAATCCGAGTCTCTTTGGTGTTGCGCTCGACGCTTGCCTTGCGCATGGGCCCTTGCCTCCGGGGATCGGGAAAGAACGGCGCCCTTGTAGCAGGATCGGCCCCCCGGGGCCAGCCTTGCAACCGTACATCGGGTTTACCCCCGGTGCGCCTCGAGGCCGCAGCGAAGCCAGGGTTAACGCGTGGGAAAGACTAACAGACTCCACCCGCGGCGGCTTTGCCGCTAGGCTACGGCCAGCACGGCGGGTCGACTCTTGTTTGGGGGGAAACAAGAACATGGCGAAGCGATTCATTCTCGTGGCGGCAGCGGCTGCCCTGACCCTTGCCGCCTGCACGGCGAACCATCGGGCGGGCGGCGTGACGGAGCAAGAGACATCCGGTCTGGTGGAGAGGACTAATAGCAGGGTTGAATCACCGAAGCCCTTCGACGGCTATCTTCCCGTGGCCGTCCCGCAGGATCACCGCGCCGAACCGATAAGCCTGGACAAGATCGCGCTGGGCTTTTCCGCAGGGACAGACATCGCCGATCTGGAAGGCGGCTTCTTTCTCGGAGCGGGCTGCCGGGTCAACGACGGCGGGAGCTTTACCGGATCAGACCTGCGCCGCTACCTCGATAAGGCGGACTATCAGGCCACCTTCTTCGAGGCGATGGAGGAAATGGGATACGAGGTCGTCGGCGATCCCATCGACCTCTTTATATCGAGCGAAGACTTCGAACGCGTCGTCTACAAGGTCGGGGCCGTCCTCACCGACATCGAGCTCGACCTCTGCATGGAAGGAGACTGGCTGCACGGGCGCTACACCGGAAGGGCGCACGGCTCCGCCTCTCTTCGCGTCGATTGGCAGATCTACTCGCGGCGCGACGAGAAGCGTGTTCTGCGTCTGCGGACCCGCGGCCGCACGGTCCTGCCGAAGATGACCAAGGGCGCCATCCGCCTACTGGTCCTGGGCGCCTTCCGCGAAGCCGTCGGCGAGCTCGGAGAAACGGAGAGCTTCCTGAAGGCCGTGAGCCTAGAGGGCGGGATCCAAGAGGCAGCGTCTCCAGTCGGGAGCACAGCGCGGCGGCCACGCTGGGAACCGATGGCGCTCCCCAACCGAAAGCTCTTCGACGAGCCCTTCGTCAACCATAGTCGGGAGCTGTTGCAGGCAACGGTTTCCATCCGCAACGGCGACGGCCACGGTTCCGGGTTCTTCGTAACCGACGACGGCTACCTGCTGACCAACCAGCACGTCGTCGGGAACGCCAGGAAGGTCGAGGTCCGCCTGCACGACGGCCTGGAACTGGAGGGCGAGGTCCTGCGGCGGGACAGGAAGCGCGACGTCGCCCTGGTCAAGGTGCCGGTTTCGCGGGCCAAGGCCCTGCCGATCCGCCATCGGCCGCTCGCCGTCGGCGAGGGCGTCTATGCGATCGGAACTCCGAAATACCTGGAACTCAGCGGCACGGTGAGCCGAGGCGTCGTCAGCGCTCACCGCATCGACCCGCATAGCGACCTGCCGAAAATCCAAGCTGACGTGGACACCCATGGCGGCAACAGTGGCGGGCCTCTAGTCGACGCCTTCGGCAACGCCGCCGGCATCACCGTCACCGGTATCACCGTTGGCGAACGAAAGCTCTCCACCGGCCTCAACTTCTTCATCCCGATCCGCAGCGCCCTGGAGCACCTCGAAATCGCACTGCCGCCGGAGCCCACCTCCTAGGGGCGGCCGCCACCAGAGCTTGACCCGGCGGGCGATTCCGCCCATCTGACAGTCCATGTCGAAGGACGCGCAGCAGTGGCACGGGACCACGATTCTCTCGGTCCGCAAGGGCGACCGGGTGGTGGTCGCCGGCGACGGCCAGGTCTCCCTGGGCCAGACGGTGATCAAGGGCTCGGCGCGCAAGGTG
>JAKSBE010000243.1 GCA_022361275.1 Kiloniellales bacterium | reverse complement strand
CTGCTCAGGCCGAAGACGATGCCGCCTTCGATCTGGGCCTCGGCGTTGTCCGGCGAGACGATCAGGCCGGCGTCCACCGCCGCCCAGAAGCGCGGCACCGAGATCACCCCGCTGTCGCGATCTCGGGCACCTCGTTGGCGCGCAGGATCTCGTAGTCGTAGAAGTTGTTCTGCTCGACCTCGCCGTTGCTGATGGTGATGCGCTCCTTGAGCGCGCTGCTCAGGCCGAAGACGATGCCGCCTTCGATCTGGGCCTCGGCGTTGTCCGGCGAGACGATCAGGCCGGCGTCCACCGCCGCCCAGAAGCGCGGCACCGAGATCACCCCGCTGTCGCGGTCGAGGGCGACCTCCGCGATCCCCGCGGCCATGGTGTCGCCGTAGCCGGCGAAGGCGAGGCCGAGCGCGGTGCCATCTCGCGCCCGGCCCCAGTCGGCGAGCTCGACGACCTTGTCGAGCAGCCGCAGACCGCGCGGGTTCTCCGCCAGCAGCTGCCGGCGGAAGGCGAGGGGATCGCTGCCGGCCGCGGCGGCGACCTCGTCCATGAAGGCCTCCGCGGCGAAGCTGGTGTAGCTGGCACCGATGGCCCGCCAGGGCGCCAGCCGGGCCCGGCGCTCGGTGATCACGTGCTCGGCCAGGATGTCCGGCAGGGCGTAGAATTTGTTCTCGGCGCCGCGCAGCGAGATGATGTCGCTTGGCTCGACCTGCTGCCAGCGCAATGGGTTGAAGTCGGCGATCACCGAGGGCGTCGCAACCCGGTGGTGCCAGCCGGCGAGGCGGCCTTCGGCGGTGAGCCCGGCGCGCAGCCGCTGCGCCGCGGCCGGCCGGAACCAGCCGTGGCGGACGTCGTCCTCCCGGGTCCAGACCACCTTGACCGGCCGGCCCAGGGCCTTGGAGGTCAGCAGCGCGTCACGCAGGTACTCCTGGGTCAAGGCCGTACGCCGCCCGAAGCTGCCGCCCATGGTCATCATGTGCAGGCGGACCCGCTCCGGCGTGGTGTCCAGGACCTCGGTGATGGTCCGCATGGTCCAGCTCTGGGTCTGGGTGCCGACCCAGACCTCGGCGCCCTTGCCGTCGGCCTCGACCGCGGCCACGGCGGCCATGGGCTCCATCTGCGCGTGATAGGCGTAGTCGGAGCGGTAGTCGGCCTCGACCACCTTGTCCGCCCCGGCGATGGCCGCGGCGGCGTCGCCCTGGGCGCGCCAGACCGTGGCCTCGCGTGCCGGGTCGGCCGCCGCCGCGGCATAGGCGGCCAGGTCGGCTTCGCTGTCGAAGGCCCGTGCCGGGGCCTTGTCGCTCCAGGCGACGGAGAGGCGGTCCCGGGCGGCCAGCGCCGCCTCCAGGCGTTCCGCCACCACGGCGACGCCGTCGGGCAGGGTCACCCTGCGCAGCGCGCCCGGGACGGCCAGGGCTGCGCCGTCGTCGATCTCGAGCGGCGTCTCGCCCTCGACCGGGCTGCGCAGGACCGCAGCGTAGAGCATGCCGGGGACCCGCACGTCGATGGCGTAGGTCTCGCGGCCGCTGCTCTTCGCCGGCACGTCGCGGCGCGGCAGGCGCTTGCCGATCAGGCGGTAGGCGCTGCGCGGCTTGAGGTCGCGTTCGGTCAGCTCGGGGATCTCCGCCGGCAGGTCGGGCAGGGCGGCGATCTCGCCGTAGGTCAGGCGGCGGCCGCTCTCCTTGTGGACCACGGCGCTCGGCTCCGTGGTCAGGCTCTCTCGCTTCAGGCTCTCTGGCGGCAGCGACCACGCCGCCGCCGCGGCCTGCATCAGCATCCGCCGGGCCTGGGCGCCCGCCTTGCGCAGGGGGTCGAAGTAGCCGGCGACGGCGGTGCTGCCGGCGGTATAGAGCGCGCCGCCGAAGATCGGGTTGCCGAAGCTTCGGTCGTCGCGGTCGAGCTGCTCGACCCGGACCCTGTCCCAATCGGCGTCCAGCTCCTCGGCCAGGATCAGGGGCAGGGCGGTGGAGGTGCCCTGGCCCATCTCGGTCGAGGGGAAGACGATGGTGACGCTGCCGTCGCTCCCGATCCGCAGCCAGGCGCTGGGCGCGAAGCCCTCGACCGCCGACGCGCCCTCCGCCCGGGCGACGCGGAGCAGGCCGCCGCTGCCGATGACGAAGGTCAGCGCCGCGGCGCCGGCCAGGAACCCGCGCCGCGAGGGCGCCAAGGAGAAAGTCTGCGGCATCTCAGGCCTCCCCTGCGGCGCGCTGCACCGCCTTGACGATACGGTTGTAGGTGCCGCAGCGGCAGAGGTTCGTGCTCATGAAATCGCGGATCTCCTCCCGCGATGGATCGGGGGCCTCGGCCAGGAGGGCGGCGGCGCGCATGATCTGCCCGGACTGGCAGTAGCCGCACTGCGGCACCTGCTCGGCCACCCAGGCCCGCTGCAGGGGATGATCCCCCTCGGGCGAGAGACCTTCGATGGTCGTCACCTCCTGCCCGGCGAGGTCGCCGACCGGGATCAGGCAGGCGAAGACCGGCTGCCCGCCGACGTGGACGGTGCAGGCGCCGCAGACCCCGGCGCCGCAGCCGAACTTGGTGCCGGTCAGGCCCAGGTGCTCGCGCAGCACCCAGAGCAGCGCGGTCTCCGGCGCCGCGTCGCTGCGGACGGCCTCGCCGTTGACGATCAGATCGATCATCTCGCCCTCCCGTAAGCGGAATCCTGCTATAGTCCTTTTCGAT
The DNA here is from genome assembly GCA_022361275.1 of Kiloniellales bacterium. GTDB lineage: Bacteria > Pseudomonadota > Alphaproteobacteria > Kiloniellales > JAKSBE01 > JAKSBE01. The sequence goes on along the minus strand of JAKSBE010000243.1, from coordinate 1,657 downwards.
GTGGGTGCGCCGGCCCCATCTGACTTTCGAGATCCGGTCAAACTCTTCGGACGCTCCGCCATGCACGACTTGGCGAACTACGATCCGGCCGATCATCCCGCGGACCGCGCCGCGCGGCTCATCGTCGGCGAGCGTTGGGACGTGCCGGAGCCGCGCAGCGTTGCCTGGCACAGCCATCGGCGCGGCCAGCTCATCCACACCGAGCGCGGCTGCGTCTCGGTCCTGACCCGCGAGGCGCACTTCGTGGTGCCGCCGCAGCGCGCCGTCTGGCTGCCGCCGGAGACGCCGCACGCGGCCCGCTACCCGCGCGAGGTCGCCTTCCGGGGCATCTTCGTGGCACCCGAGGTCTGCCGGGCGCTGCCGTCCCGCGCCGCCGTGGTCCAGGTCGACGCCTTGACCCGGGAGCTGATCGCGGCGGCCGTCCGCCTGCCCTGGAGCTATGCCGCGGAGGGCCCCGAGGCCCGGCTGATGCGCGTCCTGCTGGACCGCCTGACCATGGCGCTGCCGGTGCCGCCGCTGCGCCTGCCGGAGGGCCAGGACGCCCGGGTCCGCAAGGTCATGGCGGCGCTGCGCGCCGATCCGGCCGACAACCGGCCGCTCAGCGGCTGGGCGCTGGCCGTGCACCTCAGCGAGCGCAGCCTGGCCCGGCGCTTCGTCGCCGACACCGGCCTGTCCTTCGGCGCCTGGCGCCAGCAGCTCCGCCTGGCCGCGGCCCTGGAGCGCCTGGCCGTCGGCGATCCGGTGACCAGCATCGCCCTCGACCTCGGCTACCGCACGCCCAGCAGCTTCACCACCATGTTCAAGAAGGCCCTGGGCGTCCCGCCGAGCGCCTACTTCGGTCGGCCCGCAGACGGCGAGGGGCGTCCGCCCGAGCGCCGGCCCGTGGGCAACGCTTAGGGCTGTTCCGCATAGATCGGCGTTTCACCCCCACCCAACCCTCCCCCATCAAGGGGGAGGGCTTATAAGGGGGCGGCGGCTCTCCCTCCCCCTCGATGGGGGAGGGCCGGGGTGGGGGTGAAACACCGATCTGCGCAAGCAATGACTGGTCGAGCAGTTCCAGCACCCGCTCGATCTCCCCGATCAAAGGGGAGGGCTTCTCAGTGGGCCGCGCTCCCAGCCTCTTCTCCCTCCCCCTCGACGGGGAGGGCCGGGGTGGGGGTGACACGCCGATCTGCGCAAGCAATGACTAGTCGAGCAGTTCCAGGACCCGCTCGACCTGGGCGCGGTCGACCTCGCCGGACTCCGCGAACATCTCGTAGAACACCGCCACCACCTTGGCCTTCTTCTCCGCCGGCAGGGCGGCATCGCGCCGTTCGAGCCAGGCCTCGACCTGCAGCAGGATCTCCTCCAGCAGCGCGCTGTCGATGCCGGTGCCCCAGCCCTCGCCGAAGCCGGGCACCTTGGCGGTGTCCGGCGCGGGCAGCTCGGACAGCGCCCGGCGTCCCGCGTCGCTCTCCATGTCCCGAAGGCGCGCGACGAGGAGGTCGCGGAAGGAGGCGCCCGTCACCTGCGCGAAGTGCGCCAGGAAGTCGACGTCGGGCAAGGTCTCGCCCCGCTCGTAGCCGCCCAGGGTGTTGTAGTTGACGCCGAGCGCCTGGGCCATCTCCGCGATGGTCTTGTCGGCCGCCTTGCGGCGGCGCCTGAGCAGCTTCCCGAG